>CALGIB010000655.1 GCA_937915955.1 uncultured Pseudomonadota bacterium | reverse complement strand
CGTTCTTGAGCGCGGGGACCGAGGGCTGGTCGTAGAGGAAGCGCGGGATGTCGTGGTTGTCGATGAAGTTGACCAGGATGTCTTGGGGGGCCTGACCGGCGCCGTGGGTCTTGGGGGTCTGGCCGTAGTTGGCGTCCCGCAGCGTCAACAGCTCCTCGATCTTGCTGGTGGCGCCGCCGTACTTGAAGACGTCGTCGTAGACGCGGAACTTCTGGCTGAAGTAGAAGACCGAGTCCACGCCCTGGTAGTCCTGCCCGCCGCCGTTCTGGGGGTGACTGCAGCCGACGTAGTCCCCGTCCTCGGACTCGTCGGGGTACCAGCCCAGCTGATCGGTGCGGGTGTCACAGGTGTAGCTGCCGATCAGCTCGTCGCTGCCGTCGAAGGCCTCGCCGAACATCAGGAAGCGCTCCTTGCCCATCGCCAGGGCGTTCTGGCGGATGGCGGGGGCGAACTCCTGCCAGAAGTCGTTCTCGACGTGCTTGAGCGTGTCGAGCCGGAAGCCGTCGATGTCGGTCTGCTCGATCCAGTACGTGAAGACCTCGATGAGGGCTTCCTGGGTGTCCGGGTTGAGCGTGTCCAGGTCCTTCAGGCCGCCGGGGAAGTCCCCCTTCTCGACCTGGTGCCGGATGTTCCAGTCGGTGACACGGCCGCGGGCGTTGTACCAGCTGTCGTCGTGGAAGCCGTCCGGGGGCGGCATGCGGTTGATCTCGGGCATGTAGACCCACTCCAGCGGGGCCGGTCCGCTCTCGCCCAGGCTGGTCCAGGCCTGGATGCCGCGCTCGTCGTAGGCGGGGTCCCACTCCATGACGATAGAGAGCTCGTCGTCGCCGCGGGTGCCGCTGCCGTACTGCGTGGTGTCGGCGACGCCGTTGCGGTTGATGTCGTAGAAGAAGAGCTGCCCGACGTGGTTCACCACGATGTCCAGGATGACGACGATGCCGTTCTGATGCAGCACGTCCACCATCTCGCGCATCTTGACGAGGTCGCCGAAGTGCGGGTTGACGCCCGTGAAGTCCTGGGTCCAGTAGCCGTGGTAGCTGCTGACGCCGGCGTCCTCTTCGACGTTGACGACGACGGGGCTGATCCACACGGCCGTGACGCCCAGGTTGCTCAGGTAGTCGACGTTGTCGATGACGCCCTGGTAGTCGCCGCCCATGTAGCGAGCGAGGACCTCGTCATCGAGGGTGTTGGCGTTGTAGTCGTTGTTGACGTCGCCGTTGGCGAAGCGGTCGACCATCACCTGGTAGATGACCTCGTCGCGCCAGTCCTCGACATGGGTCTCGAGCACGGGGGGCTCGGCGTACAGCGTCACGTCGACGCAGCCGAGCAGCAGGGCCAGTCTCACGAGCGCCTCCGGAGGGCGAGGAGGGGGAGCAGGAAGAGCCAGAGCGAGCCGGCCGCGCCGAGGCCGCTGCAGCCGCAGGTCGTCCTCGCGCCGTCCTTGCCCGGAGAGTCGTCGCCGGAGTCTGCGGCAGGGCCGGTGTCCCCGCTGTCGAGGGCCGCGCAGTCCTCGCCGAGGCGGGCGCGCTGGTGCAGCTGGAGCACGTAGAGTCCAGACCCGAAGCCCATCATCGGGGCGGGGCCGGCGTAGTCGGCCGTGCTGGGGTCGAGCAGCTCGGGGATGATCAGGTTGTTCGCCACGGCGTGCTCGGTGACCCAGTCCTCGATCTCGGCGGCCTCGTCGAAGCGGCAGGCCCGTCGCATGGCCTCGGCCACGCGCAGGTCGACCATCAGCCACTCCTGCTCGTCGTAGAGGTCCCCGTCGTCGTTGCGCTTGAAGCCGGGCCCCGTGGACACGCCCAGGTCGCGCTCCCAGGCCTCCATGCTGGCCTCGTAGCTGTCCGAGCGTGGGTCGAGGGTGCCGTTGTTGAAGGCGTCGACCGCAGCCAGATCCATGGCTTCGCCGTTGGCCTCGTGCTCCTCGAGGTTGCCGACCAGGACACCATCCGAGCGGACCAGGTGCTCCTCGATGGCGGCCGCGATCTCGTTCGCGGTCTCCTCGTAGGTCGTGGCCCGCTCGGCGTCGCCGTACTGAGCGGCCATCCAGGCGGCCTCGCGCAGGCCTCGCACGGCCCAGGTCGAGGTGTAGGTGAACTGCTTCTGGTTGCCGTTCCAGTGGCGCTCCCAGATGCTCGAGTCGGCCGTGATGAGGCCGGTGCTGGGGTCCACCAGGCGGACCAGGACGTCCGCGGTCTGCTCGAAGATCTTGTCGGCGTGCTCGTTCAGGAAGCCGGTGTCGCCCGAGGCCTCGACGTAGCGACCGAAGGCCCACAGATACAGACCGAAGTTGTCGAACTCGATGTTCGGACCGGTCTCGTCGGTGTCGGTCCACTCGTCGCCGTTGCCGTAGATGCGGCAGATGGACAGCGCGTGCTCCATGCCGCCCACGTACGAGACCCAGTCGCCGGTCTTGCCGTCCTGGATCTGGAAGGCCAGGAAGGCCCGGGCCTCGGCGTAGTGACCCGCGGCGACCATCGCGCGGATGGCGTAGGCGCCGTCCCGGACCCAGCTGATGTTCCAGGTGTGCTGGAAGCTGCCGACGGGGGCGCTCAGCGGGAGCGAGGCCAGGATCTGCCCGTAGGCGTCGCCGGGCTCGCGCACCTGGCCCATCTTCATGAAGGCCAGCGCCTGCTGGTAGACCGCGCGCTCGTCCTCGCTCAGGCCGGCGGGCTGGGTGCCCTGGGCCTGCCAGTCGGACCACCAGGCCAGCTCGGCGTCCAGCAGCTCCTGGCCTCCTCGCCCGGCGAGGTACGCGCCGACGCCGTCCTCGGTCCCGAACTGGTCGACCACGCCGACCCAGGCGCTCTCGCCCTCGTCCAGGAACAGGCTCCACTGCATTGCGACCACGCGGTCGTCCCCGCCGGTGTCGCTACAGGCGTCGAGATCCCAGCCCTCGTTCACCGCGTACCAGGGGTTGTTGGGGCTGCAGTCCACGCGGGCCGGCTCGACCACCGGGACGAAGTGCATGGACAGCCCCGAGCTGCTGCCCGACACGCTCATGCCCGAGGTGTCGCCCTGGGCCCGCTCGCTGTCGTTGCTGACGTCCCCAACGTGGAAGTTGCCCAGCCAGAACAGCTCGACGTCCTGGGCCTCGCCGTCGTTGGTCACCTTGATCAGGTGGACG
>CALGIB010000654.1 GCA_937915955.1 uncultured Pseudomonadota bacterium | reverse complement strand
CTGTAGGTCCGGTTGAGCACCTCTGTGCGGCGTAGCCGCGGGCGACTACGCCAGCAGTGGAGGTGTCCATGGACAACAAGAAGCTGCGGAGCGTGAAGCGAGCGGAGGCCGAGGGGCTCCTGGAGGCGTGGCGGGCCTCGGGAGAGGGGATGAAGGCGTGGTGCGGAGCCCGGGGTCTGAACTGGTTCTCACTCAACGGGTACCTGGGCTGGACGCGGCGTGCGGCAGCGTTGGGACGGCCGGAGCTCCCGGCGCTGGTGGAACTGGCCTTGCCGGCCCGAACGGGGCCGGCATCGGAGGCGGTCTACCGGGTGGACGTCGGCGGTCTGGTCCTCGAGGTGGGCGAGCGCTTCGACGACGAGACCGTGCGGCGTCTGGTGATGGTGCTGGCCTCGTGCTGACGTTACCGCCGTCGGTGCGGATCTGGCTGGCCACAGCGCCCGTGGACATGCGGATGTCCTTCCGGGGCCTATCGGGCATCGTGCGACAGCGGCTTCAGGATGACCCTCTGGCGGGGCACGTCTTCTGCTTCCTGAACCGGCGTCGGGATCCTGTGACATTGTGCGCTCCTTTAGTCCAGACCGGGGAGTTGAAGAACGGTTGAAGCCCGATAATCAGCCGATTTCCTGGGTCGGCGTGCCTCGACGGCCTTCACGCCTGCGACGACCTTCTCGTTCGTCAGTGCAGCCTCGGGAATCTGCCACGGGGCGAAGGGGGCGACCTGCTGTGCGGGCAGGATGCCGTCGTCGATCAAGCGCTTGACCGACCCAACGCAGACCCCGAGCCGAATGGCTGCTTCGTCTCGGCTGACTGTCGCCGGCCGGGGGACGGTGGGGTCATGCTGTGGCAGGCCCAGGGACTCCCGAAGTTGACGGACCCGGAGCTGCGACCAGGTGGAGCCGGGGGTGCGGGTTCCGCGCCGAGCGCGGTTGAGGGTCAACGCGATCTCCCCGTCGGTGTAGCGTTCTGCCATCTGGCGCACGACTTCGCCCCCATCGAGCGGTGGTCTGGTCACCTTGAGTCCGCGGCGCCGACGCACCCGAACCTCGGTGTGTTGGCCGCCAGTCCAGTGGACAATGGCGACGCTCTCGCAGGTCTCGACGTCGACATCGAGGACGACCTCACGGATGAGGATCTGGGCGACGCGCTGCTTTAGCTTCGTGTCAGCGGTCGGCGCGTTCCAGACCTCGGGCAGTCGCCGCGCAAGTGTTCGGAGCTGCGAGATGTCGGGGAGGCAACCCACCTCCTCCGTGTGTGACCGGGCCTCGAGCCTGCCTTCGAGCGACGCGGCTCTTTGGAGGGCAGTCTCCCACCGGGCTTCGAGCTCGCTCGCGACGAGCCTCTTGTCGGGGTCCACGGCCTCATAGCGGCGAGCTGCCAACCTCGCTTCGTACTGAGCCTCCTCCAGTTCACGGCGGGTGGCGTTCAGTGTGTCTTCGGCCCGCTCTTGGGCGTGCAGGACGGCGAGTTCGGCTGCATCGATCGCCTCCGGTGACAGCGCCTCCATCATCCGCGCAGCGATGGCGCGGTCCATGGTCACGCCGCCAACGCCGATACAGGGCTGATCGGGGTTCTTGAAGTCACGAGACCGGCAGAAGTACCGATGACTGGTACCCGCCTTTGACGAGTAGGTCACGCGCATCATGAAGCCGCAGCGGGCACAGCGCACCATGCCCGTGAGGAGGGCTCGACCGCCCCGACCCGCCTTTCGCTGAGCTCGCTTCTTCATGTGGGCATTGTCGTTCAGCATCGCCTGGTGTCCCAGAAACTGCTCCCAGCCAATGTAGCCCTCATGGTGGTCGTGGAGCAGGACACTCCAGTCGTCCATGGGCTTCTTGTGGCCGTTGCTCTGGCGCGCCCGCCCGTCCCGAACCGTCGTCCGCTTGCCAGTGCGACCGAAGGCGTACGCTCCGGCGTACAGCGGATTGCGGAGGAGAGTGAGGAGGTTGTGGTAGGCCGGGACGCACCATCGAAGCTCCGAACCATGGCGGGAGAGCACGGGCAGTTCGACCTCTTCGAGCTTGTACCAAAGCCAAGCCTGTCGAGCACTTCCAAGCTCGGCGTACTTCTTGAAGGCCATGGCGATAGCATCGGAGACTCGCGCATCTGGGTCCTTGACGATGCTGCCATCCGTCCACACGTATCCCGCGGCCAGCCGAAACCGGAGCTCCCCGCGAGCAGCCTTGGTGTTGCGTGCTTCCAGCGAACGCTGCCTCAGGAGCCCCAGCTCATACTCCGACATCGAGCCCTTCAACCCCAGCAGCAGTCGGTCGTTCATGAGCCGTGGATCGTAGACGCCATCAGGGTCGAAGACGAGCACGCCCACGAGTGCGCACAAGTCGATGAGGTGGTGCCAGTCACGGCCATTGCGAGCAAGCCTCGAGGCCTCGAGACAGAACACACCACCTACGGTGCCTGCGCAGACGGCCGCTACCAGCTTCTGGAAGCCTGGACGTTCCTGGAAGCCAGATCCCGACTTGCCAAGGTCGTCGTCGATGACGGAGACCGAGACAAACCCCAGCTCTCGAGCGCTCTCGACCAGCTCATACTGGCGCCTGCGCCCCTCAGTGTGCTCGCGAACTTGCCGCTGGGTCGACTGCCGCACGTAGACCAGGGCGCCACGGAGGAGGTGCTCGCTTGTGAGCCGACTACTCACCGTCGACCTCCTTCGGCGCGCGCTCCAGGCTCTCCGCCTGCAGGAGGAGCTGGGCGATCACGTCGAGCAGTTCCATCCGAGCTGGGGCTGGGAGCCCCACGATCGGGCGCCGATCTGGAAGCAGCAGCCGCAGCTGCTTGGGCCTGTTCGCGCGCGGTTTGTCCTTCGCCATCCTCAACCTCCTTCGGCTCGCCTGGGTGGCCAGCCTCACGATCCTGCTCGAACTGGATCAGCAGGCGGTCGAGCTCGGCGAGTCCCTGGAGGGACACCATGGGATTGCCCACCGCCATGGAGGCGCACGCAGTGTGGGTCATCCACCCAGGAATCTCCCTGACGCTCCCGTCTTGACGCTCGCCGTCCAGGAGGACGACATCACCGTACCGGCGGCGGCGGAGAACTCGGAGAACCTCCCCGAACAGCGGATGGAACCGGTAGTGGACCGTGACCAGCTGGAGTACGTATGCAGTATGTGATCCCGGAGTATTCACCAAGGAGACACCCCGTGACCCCCTGAGTCGGCCTACCGTGC
>CALGIB010000653.1 GCA_937915955.1 uncultured Pseudomonadota bacterium | reverse complement strand
TGACGCCGATGATCAAGCGGACGTCGTCGGGCACGGCGGCGCGCAGCTCGTCCATGGGCTTGCAGTACAAGACGTGCATGCACGCGGCCTTGTTGAAGCGCGTCCGCAGCGTCTTGCCTTCGCAGACGATCACCTCGGCCTGGGGCGGATCCTCGCAGCCCCCGTCGAAGCCGTCGCGGCTGTGGCTCCCGTCGCAGAAGGGGGCGTTGGCGCTGGCGCCGCAGCGGCACAGGTACAGCTCGGCCTGGGTCTCGAGCTTCTGGCCGCAGAAGCGGGCCTTGGTGACGTTCTCGACCTTCAGCGGGCCGTTGGGGATCACGGTGATGTTCACGGGTTCGGACAAGTGGAAACTCCTGGTCGGACGCGCATCATGCCTCTGTGGGGCCGAGTCCGGGGGCTGCCAGGGGCACGTCGATGAACTCCGGGTCTTGGGCGCGGTAGCCCGCGGCCCCAGAGGCGAGGTCGTTCCAGGCGTCCGGGCAGACCAGCGCGGCGAGCTGCTGGGCCTGTCGGCGGCCTACGCCCAGCTCCCACTGGCCGCCCCAGTAGGGCTGGATGCCGAGCCTACGGGCGGCGACGGCGGCTCGCAGGGTGGCGAGGAAGCCGCCCATTCGGCCAGCCTTGAGGTTGACGCAGGTGGGCCGACCCAGGCGGGGGTGGTGCAGGTCAGCCGGGGTGCGCACCGACTGGTCCAGGGACCAGGGGGCTCGGACGGGCCGAGAGGGGTCTTCGAGCACGGTCCGCTCGGTGACGCCCGGCGCCAGGTGGCTGCGCCCCTTGAAGTCCACGACGGCCACGGGCAGCTCGGCGTAGTTCGCACCCGGCTGGTGGTCGAGCTTCAGAGTGCCTGCGGGCCGCGGGCTGGGCAGGGCGCGGAAGCTGTGGCAGACGCGCAGCCTGGCGCGCTCCGGCGCCCCGAAGACCTGAGCCAGGCTGAGGCCTCGCTGGCGCAGGCCCAGGTCCAGCAGCGCGGCCTCCCAGGCGCAGCGGGCGTAGGGCTCTCCGTCCGGCAGGTCAGCGGGCGAGCGGCGGCCCGGGGTGAAGCGGAGCACGTCGAGCCGGAACCGCTCGTGCTCGGCTTCGGTGAAGGAGAGCAGCTCGCCTCGACCCTTCGAGCCCGCCCCGGCCAGCACGAGCTCGCCGTGGGGCCTGTCCCAGCCGACCTTCACGAAGGACCAGCGGTAGCTGGCGGACTCGACCTGGGGACACAGCGCGAGGAGCCGGTCCAGGCCCGGGCTCAGAGGCTGCGCGCGCACCGGAAGCCCGCGAAGATCTGCCGGCGCTCGGGCAGGTCCCAGTTCCGGAACGTGTTCCTGGCGACGCAGGTGCGGGTGGCGAAGCTGGCGCCTCGGAGCACCCGGTGGGTCTGGCCGAAGTGGACCTCGCTGTACTCGGCGTAGGGCCAGGCCTGGAAGCCCGGGTAGGGCTGAAACCAGCTGCTCGTCCACTCCCACACGTCCGAGAGCATCTGCTGGCAGCCGTAGAAGCTGCGGCCGGCCGGCCAGCTCCCGATGGGCGTGGTCATCAGGTGCCGCTGGCCCAGGTTGGCGTGGTCCAGGCCGGGCGGCTCGTCCCCCCACGGGTACAGGCGCGAGCGCTGCGCGGCGGCGTCCCAGGCCGCGGCCTTCTCCCACTCGGACTCGGTCGGCAGGCGCTTGCCGGCCCAGCTGGCGTAGGCCTCGGCCTCGAAGCAGCTGACGTGCACGACGGGCCGCTGGGGGTCGATGCCCACTGTGCGTCCGAACAGCTTCCGCGTCCAACGCGAGCCCTGCCGCTCCCAGAACAAGGGGGCCCTCGCGCCGGTGTCCTGGACCCAGGCCCAGCCCGCCTCGGTCCAGTGCTCGCGGGCCTGGTAGCCGCCGTCGGCCATGAACAGCAGGAAGGCCCCGTTGGGCACCGGGGCGGTGTCGATCTCGAAGCTGGCGAGGTCCACCCGATGGGCCGGGCGCTCGTTGTCGTAGGCCGCGGACCGGTCGTTCGTTCCCTGGCAGAAGGGACCACCGGCGACGCGCAGCATGCCTTGGGGGAAGACCTCGGGACGAGGGGGCGCGGGGTGTACGAAGGCCGGCTCGATCTCGGTCTCGTCCAGCAGCTGCGCGGCCTGCAGCAGCGTCTCCTGATGCTGGGCCTCGTGCTGGGCGACCATGCGGTAGACGTAGCCCTCGGCCATCAGCTGGGGGTCCCCGTGGAGGCCGTCGGTGGGCAGCCGACCCAGGGTCTGTCGACGGATCGCGTCGAGCTCGGCCAGGGCCTGGGCGGAGTCTGGCAGCTGCAGCTGTCCCCGGGTGGAGCGCGGGTGCCGGTCGGGGTCGACGAGGGGGTCGATGCGCCCCTGGCCGCCGCGCAGGTTCTCGTGCAGCCACAGGCGCTCGAAGGCGCCGATGTGCCGCAGGTCCCAGACCATCGGGCTCATCAGGGGCGAGTGCTGCGAGGTGAGCTGCTGCTCGTCCAGCTCCGCCACAAGGGCCAGGGTGTGGGACCGGACGCGCTGGAGCAGGCGACGAGCGCGATCCTGCGGTCGCGGCGCCGGGCTGGCCGGACCTCGACGGAAGAGGATCATCGCGAAGTCCTCGCTCCGGAAGGTCTGCACGTGCTCGAGGCCGAAGCGAGAGGCCTCGGCGGCGACCTCGTCCGGCCAGTACTTGCGCGAGATCTCGGTGCGCACCATCTCCCCCGCGGCCAGGCGGTGGGTCTGGCCGAGGACGTGGACGTGCACCTCCTGGAGGAAGCGGGCGTAGATCTCGATCCGCTCGAGCCGGTCGTTGTAGTAGGCGACGTGCTCGACGGCGTCCGGGGGGATGTCCGTGCCCAGCTCCCGGTTCATCCGCGTGAACAGGTTCTGGGTGAACCGCGCGGTCCAGCCCGCCGGGTCGTCGTAGGCCAGCTCCAAACGTCGGGGATCCTTGATGACGTCGAAGCCCAGCAGGAAGCCGCTGCCCGGCTGGAGGGCCGCCGCCACCCGCCCGAAGAAGGCGTCCGTCTGGGCCGGCGTCAGGTTGCCGATGCTGGAGCCCAGGAAGGACAGCAGCACCTCGGGCTCGTGGGCCAGCTGGGCCAGCCCCTCGGCGTAGGTCGCCGCCAGGCCCTCGACCTCGAGATCGGGGAAGGCCTGGGTCAGCGAGACGGCCGCCTCGCGCAGGGCGCTGCGGGAGATGTCGATCGGCAGGTAGCGCTTGAACCCGGTGCTCAGCAGGTGACGGGTCTTCGTCGAGCTGCCGCTGCCCAGCTCGGCCAGGGCGACGTCGCCCACCTGGTCCTTGATGGCGGCGGCGTGCTGGGCCAGCAGGTCGTCCTCGGCCGAGGTCAGGTAGTACTCGGGCTGCTCGGTGATCTTCTCGTAGAGCTGGCTGCCGGTCTCGTCGTAGAGGAAGGCCGCGGGCAGCGTCCGGGGCTGCAGCGAGAGTCCTTGCGCCACGGCCTGCGCGAAGGCGTGGCGGAGGTCGGCCTCGGGCGCGAGGTGGAGGCGGTAGCCCCGGCCCTGTTCGAGGGTCCAGCCGCTGGGGGTCTCCATGTAGACTCCTGCCGCGCCGTGGTCGGAGACGCCCCTCCGAAGCTAATCGGGGAGGGCCACCTGCACACCCGTTCAGTTTGTTTTGACAAGCGGCCCCGGGCGTCGACTACCGTGGCGGCGAGGAGTCGGTGGCATGGAGCGTGGACAACGGGTGGTCGTGAGCGCCTGGGGGGAGACGCCGCTGGAGGCGCTGGAGTCCTTCGTTCGATTGGAGCCCCAGGAGCGGCCGGAGCCGGGTCCGGGCGAGGTGCTCGTGCGGGTGCGCTCCTGTGCGGTGGGCTGGGTGGACCTGCTGATGAGCAGCGGGCAGTACCAGCACATGGCCCCGCCGCCGTACACGCCAGGGCTGGAGTTCGCGGGTCAGGTCGAGGCGCTCGGCGCCGAGGTGACCACCGCGCAGGTCGGGGATCATGTGGTGGCCGACGGCTTCCGCACGGGGCCGCGCTCGCACGGCGACCACCAGCGCTGGGGCGGCATGGCCACCTGGGCCCTGATGCCGGCGCGCGCTGCCATGCCCCTGCCCGAGGCGCTGAGCTTCGATGAGGGCGCCTGCTTGCTCGGCAGCTACGAGACCGCCTGCCATGTGCTCATGCACCGAGCCCGCCTCCAGCCAGGCGAGACCGTGCTGATCCATGGTGCCAGCGGCTCGACGGGCCTGGCCGGCGTTCAGGTCGCCAAGCTGCTGGGGGCCCGGGTGATCGCCACGGGTCGGAGCCCCGAAAAGCTGGCCGAGGTGAAGCGACTGGGAGCGGACCACGTGCTGGCCATCGGGGACGGCGAGGGCGGCGTCCGGCGCTTCCGGGACGAGGTCAAGGAGCTCAGCGACGGCGGCGTGCACGTCGTGTGGGACGGCGTCGGCGGCGTGATCTCGCTCGAGAGCCTGCGCTGCGTGCGCTTCGGGGCCCGCTTCTGCATCGTCGGCTGGGCGGCGACCCCCTTCGTCGCCCAGGGAAAGGGCGGTCGAGGGGCCCCCAGAGCCAATCAGCTCCCCACCAACCTGATCCAGATGAAGGGCCTGGACGTGCTGGGCTGCCCGGCGGCCATCTCGACGCTGCACGACCCCTCGCTGCGGCCCAGGCGGCTGGGCTGGATCCTGCAGCACGTCGCCCTGGGCAAGCTGCATCCCCAGGTTGGGCCGGCCTTCTCGCTGGCGGACTTCGAGCAGGCCTGGCGGGCCAAGTGGTCCAGCCGCTTCGTCGGCGGCTGCGTGCTGCACCCGGGCTGAGCGGCGTCGGGCTCAGGCCGGGAGCCAGGCCCCGAGGATGAGGGCCTTGAGCCGCTCGGGGTCGGCCGAGGAGGTCTTGCAGAGGAAGCCGCTCTTGTGCGCGAAGTGCACGTCGTCCTGCCCACCGACCAGGGAGAAGTCGAGCTGTGGGTGGTCCTCGTAGCGGGCGATGCCGTAGCCCTCGCCTCGGCTGTCCGGGTAGACCACCGCCGCGATCTCGGCCTCGAGCTCGTGGGCCCGGACGTAGCTGCCGACGGTGCCCGAGGGCTGACCGGGCAGCTCCTCGGTGCGCGGCAGGAAGACGGCATGGATGGTCTCGTCCCCCACCGGGATGGACCAGCGCTGGCAGTGGGCGTCGGCGAAGGTGATGCGCTCGCGGACCTGCTCCAGGTGGTCGAGCAGGTCCTGCCCCACCATGCCCATGAAGGCGTAGAGCGGGTCGCCCTGGTCCAGCTCGGCGGACTGGGCGAAGCGTCGGAGCAGGGTCATGTCGATGGGCGAGTTGAGCTGGGAGATGGCCTTTCGGGGCACGCCCAGCCACGTCGCGGTCTTGCCGGGACCGCGGGAGTCGAACCACTCGGCGACCTCGAGCCAGTCGCAGAAGTGTAGCGCGTCCTCGTACAGACCCTGGGCCTGCAGCAGCAGGCTGAGCGAGCAGGTCGGAGCGTGCTCGCGGGGGAAGTGGTGGTGGTCGTAGTTGTGTAGCGCCGGGTCGTGCACGCCGCCGACGTCGACGACCGCCACGCCGGGATCCTGGAGTTCGTGTGGAGTGGGGTCGCGGCGGAAGACGGGGGCGCCGGTCTGCGCGATGAGCACGCAGATGGCCAGGAGCTCGTCCTTGTGGGCGCCGCCGGGGTGCGTGATGAGGGTGTGGATCATGGGCTCGGCCATAGCACGGTGCCGTCGACGCAGCGCCTCCGACGGGCGTCACTACCTGCACAGACGGGCCTGGCGCCTTCGGGCGCTGAGCCGGCCTGCGGGTGTCGCCGGAGGACAGCCGAGGTCAGCCGGGCAGCACCCAGCCCAGCAGCTCCTCGGTGGTCTGGCCCTCGCAGCCGGGCTCCTTGCTGACGAAGTGGTCCGCCCCCGCGCCGATGGCGCAGCGGTACAGGGGCACGCTGCCGCTGCGCTCCTCGGTCCAGGCCCAGCCCACCGGGCCCATCGGGTGGAGACCCTCGCAGTCAGGATCCCGGGTCAGCAGGGTGTGAGCGCCGACCAGGCACTCGAAGAGCAGCGCGGTGTCGGCCTGCTCCTCGCGGTGCAGCAGGAAGCTCTGCTCCTGGGCGTAGCCGGAGGGCAGGACCCGGGTGCTGGCGCGGTGTCCCTCGCTGGAGCGGTAGCCACGAGTGAGCCGCACGAACGGCAGGTCCTCGAAGCCGCACTCCATCTGGGGGTGCCCCTCGGTCTCGCGGTTGGCCAGCGCCCAGGTGGTCCAGGCGGCCTTGGCCGCGCCCGTGGTGTCGCGCAGGCCCAGGCCCAGGCCCGCGCCCGTCTCCGCCGGGTGGTCCTGCATGCGGTGGTAGATGTAGGACTCGATGCCCGGGGTGCCGAGCACGTTCTGGAAGCTGTCGCAGAGCGCCGTGGCCTGCTCCGACTGGCTCGAGGGGCTCAGCGAGTTGACGCCGCTCTCGGTCAGGTGCACCTCTCGGGCCGCGACGGTCCCGGGGTGCTCGGCGTGCAGCCAGCCTAGCAGGGTGCCCAGGTTGCCGTAGGTCACCCGAGGCCAGTCGTCGGGCCCGAACTCGGAGTCCAGCAGGTCGGGCGGGTAGGGGTGGTAGGCGACCCGCCAGTCACGCCCCGCCGCCTCCGAGGCCACCGCCTCGATCACGTCCTCGCCGCCGAGCAGGGGGCTCTCGGCGTCCAGGTCCTGGAAGCTGTTGGAGAAGTGGTGGTCCAGGCTCAGAAACACCTTGGCCTGGGGCTGCTCGGCGAGCACGGCGTCGGAGGCCGCCCAGTAGTTGTCGGCGTAGGTGCTGAGCCACCGGCCCTTGTCGCAGGGGGTCCCCTGCCCGCAGCCCACGTCGAACCAGTTGTTGCTGTTGACCTCGTTGTGGATGACGAAGTCGGCGACGCGCCCGTGGCCGGCGCTGCCGTCGTAGCGAGCTGCGAGCATGCCCGCGAAGCGCGCGTAGTCCCGGGGGTCGTCTGGGGCGCAGAACATCTCGAAGCCGGCCGCCACCGGCGAGCAGTCCACTCCGGCGCGGGCCCAGTCGGGCACGCCGTAGACCACCGCGGTGACCACCAGGCCGCGCTCGGTCCAGGCCTGGATGGCCGCGTCCACGTTGGCGTCGACGGTGAAGCAGTGGCCCTGGTGCTCCACCTCGTCGCCCGAGCAGGGGGCCAGGGACTCGGTGGGCTCCCAGAAGGCCCAGACCAGGTTCATGGCCACCCCACCGGCGGCGTTGCCCGAGATCTCGTCCATGTCCGACCAGAAGTCCGGCTGCAGGCCCTTGATGCCGTACAGACCCCGGTCCGGGTAGGCCAGGCCAGGGCTGTCCTGGCTGTCACGGGGTTCGGAGTCAGAGCTCGGGGACGAGTCGTCCGCGGCGGGCTCGTCCCGGCTGGGCCAGGGGAGTCGGCGACCCTCGGAGTCAGCGGCGCAGGCGAGCAGGAGGAGGAGCATCGTCTCGGCCTAACCTCCTGGTGAAAGCCAAGGACCCTTCCGGCGTTACTCTGGCCCACCGAGGTGAGCATGCCCTTCTGGACGCGCAAGGACGACGCACCCGAGGCCCCGCCGGTCCTGAACTGCAGCTTCTGTGGCAAGAGCCAGCAGGAGGTGAAGAAGCTGATCGCCGGCCCCGAGGTCTACATCTGTGACGAGTGCGTGGTGCTGTGCGGCGACATCGTCATGGGCGAGGCGGTGGCGAGCGAGGCCCCTATGCCAACGCGCGCGCAGATCGACCAGGCGCTGGCGGAGCGGATAGTGGGTCATGCTCGGACGCGCGCGCAGCTCGCGGGCCTGCTGCACCGTCACCAGCAGGGCCAGGGGCCCGGGCTGAGGGTGCTGGTGAGCGGCCCGGTCGGCTCAGGCAAGAGCGCGCTGGCCCGAGCCCTGGTCGAGGCCACGGGGCTGCCCGCGGTCTGTGTGTCGGCGGCTCGTCTCACGGGCACGGGGTACGTCGGTGAGGACGTCGAGAGCGCCCTGGACGAGCTCATCCACGCCGCCGGCGGGGACCTCGACAGGGCCCGCCGCGGGGTGCTGATCCTGGACGGCGTGCAGCATGTCGTGGCCCGTGTGCTGGGGCAGGACGCGCCTCGGGACATCACCGGCGCCGAGGTCCAGCGGGCGCTCCTGCGCGTGCTCGAAGGGGCCCGCTGTCGTGTGCCGGACCGAGGCAACCACCACCCGCACACCCAGGTGCGGGAGCTGGACTGTCGGGAGCTGCTGGTGATCCTGGTGGCCACGGACCCGAGCCAGGACGCTCAGCAGGTCAGGGTGTCCCTGCGCGAGGCGGGCCTGGGCAGCGAGCTGCTGTCTCGCGTGGACGTGGTGCTGACGGTGGCCGGTCGCTCGGCCGAGGAGCTGGCTCAGCTGGGTCGAGGCGCGCTGTCGGCGGAGCTCGTCGTCTCGGAGCTGCCCGAGCCCTGGCTGCAGGAGCAGGCCGGGCTGGCCGCTGCCTCCGGGCGAGGCGCCTGGGCGCTGAGGCAGGCCATCGCTCAGCGGCTGCTGGGGCAGCTGGATACGGCGGGGGCATGACGCTCGACGACTTCCCGATTCGGCTGACCATGCCTGTGGCCTGGGGCCAGCTGGACGCCTTCGGTCACGTCAACAACACCCAGTTCTTCCGCTTCTTCGAGGACGCGCGCATCGCCTGCTTCGAGCAGGTGGGCATCGCCGAGCACATGCGCTCCCACGGCGTGGGCCCCATCCTGGCCAAGACGGACTGCGTCTTCCGCCGGCCGCTGGGCTTCCCGGACACCGTGACGTGCTGCGCGCGCATCACCGAGGTGGGCGAGGACCGCTTCACCATGGAGTACGCGGTGTTCTCCGAGGCCAAGGGGCTGGCCGCGCACGGCTCGGGCCGCATCGTGATGTTGGACTACGACAGCGGCAACAAGGCGCCGATCCCCGAGGCGATCCGCGCGGCCCTGGCTGGGCTGGGCTGAGCTTCAGTCGCGTGGATGGAGGAGCTGGCCCTCGAGCCCGAGCTTCCCGTCCCAGCGCAGGACCGCCTCGCGCTCGAGGCCGGGCGAGACCAGGTGGACGAGGCCAGCGGTGGTGCTGAGCGACTCGCTCGGGCCGGAGGTCGACCAGGTGCCGTCCAGGCTCTGTCCGTCGACCTCGCTCAGGAAGCTCCCGTCTGGCCAGAGCTGGAGTCGGGCCCGCTCGCCCTCGTAGACCGACTCCAGCGGCGGCGGGTCGCGCCAGTCGGGGTCTCCGTAGACGCGGGCGAAGGCCAGGAGCATCAGCGTGCAGGGCAGGCTGATGGCCCAGGGGACGCTGAACGCGCCCGCCCATCGCCACCGGCGGGTTGCCAGCGCTGCCAGCAGCAGGGGCGTGGTCACCAGCGTCGTCACGACCGAGGCGGCCAGGATCAGGAAGCCGAGGAGGAGCGAGGGGAACACGGGGGGTCCACGTGTGGGAGCTGCTTGTACGAAGGCGCGAGCCCATTCTTCAGGAGGTCTTCGACCGGGGCCCGATCAGCGGGGTGCCCTGTATGCCACACAGACCGTCGTCCGCGTCATCGTCGTGGCCACCAGCGTCTCCTGCCGGCGCCGGTGGTGAGCGCGCGGGCTGCTGACAACCTCCATGGGTTGCCCTCGACGCGCTCGTCGGCAGCTCACGGGTCTGTCGGGATGTGGGCGCGCTGGCAGGGGGGTGGTGGAGCGCAGGGAACCTCGTGCTATGGGGCGCTCATGCCTGCCCTTCATCTCTTGTCGGCGGTCGCGGGTGCCGCCGATGTCCAGGTCGACGCCCTCGCCGAGGCTGCGATGCAGACCTGGAGCGTGCCCGGCTTGAGCGTGGTGGTCGTCCAGGGCGAGGGGGTCCAGACCTTCGCCTACGGCGCCCTCGAGGTCGGAGGCGACGCCCCGGTCGACGAGCACACCCGCTTCCCGGTGGCGTCGCTGACCAAGGCCTTCACGGCCACCTCGGTGGCGCTGCTGGTGGACTCCGGCGAGCTGGCCTGGGACGACAAGGTGGTGGACCGCCTGCCCGGCTTTCAGCTCTACGACCCCTATGTGACCGCGAACGTGACGGTCGAGGACCTGCTCAGCCACCGCACCGGGCTGGACGGCTGGGCCGCGGACCACCTCTGGCAGGGCTCCCCCTACGAGCGCGCCGAGATCCTGCGCCGAGTGCGCTACCAGCCCGCGGGCGGGCGCTTTCGCGACCACTTCGGCTACTCGAACGTCATGTACATCGCCGCCGGGGAGCTGGTCGCCGCCGTCACCGGCTCCAGCTGGGACGCCTTCGTCGCCGAGCGCCTGTTGGGCCCGCTGGGCATGCAGGACAGCACCACCTCGTTTGCGGAGCTCAGCGCGCAGGGCAACGTGATCACGCCCCACATCGTGGTGGACGGCGAGCTGGTCCGGATGCCGCTCTACGACACGGACAACGTCGGGCCCGCGGCGGGCCTCAGCACCAGCGCCCACGACCTGGGCCGCTGGCTGCAGCTGCAGCTGGCCGACGGCGAGCTCCAGGGCCAGCGCGTCGTCAGCCAGGCATCGCTGCGGGCAACCCGCAGCCCCCACGCCGCGCTGCCGGCGCAGTCCGGGAAGGGGCCTATGGCCACGGCCCCGCATCCCTTCTACGGCATGGGCTGGTTCGGGTACGACTACCAGGGCCAGGTCGTCCTGCAGCACGGCGGGATGATCGACGGCGCCCGCGCCATGGTGGTGATGGTCCCCGACGCGCATGTCGGCGTCGCGGTGCTGACCAACGAGGTGCTGGGCCAGGCCCAGGAGGCCATCGCCTACGATCTGCTCGATCAGCTGCTGGGCGTGTCGCCGCAGGACTGGGTCGCCCAGCTCGCGCCGAAGCCGGGAGCGGAGCCGGAGGAGCCGCCCCGGGCTCGAAGGACGAGGCCCTCGCTGGAGCTCCAGGGCTACGCCGGGACCTACTCGGACGCGCTGTCCGGGGACGCCGAGGTGCGGCTCGAGGACGGGCATCTGGTCTTCGCCTACAACGCCAAGTACACCGCCGACCTCGAGCACTGGCACCACGACACGTTCTCGGCGAGCTGGCGGGATCCCTGGGCTGCGACCTGGGCCGGAACCTTCGTGTCCTTCGAGCTGGACGAGGCGGGTGAGCCCGCGCTGCTGCGGACGGCCTTCGACTACCCAGTCAGCTTCCAGGCCGAGCCCGAGGCCCGCGAGGTCGAGCCCTAACTCCAGCCGAGGGGCCGCCGTCGCCTACGAGAGCGCCGCAGCGACCGCCGCGACGACGCGCTCGGGGCTGGGGAACCCGTCGGCGGTCTTGCCAGCGACCTGACGACCGTCGACCCATACGGTGAGCTCGCCGCGGTTGCCCGGCTGCAGCTCCGTCGCTTCGCCTGTCTTGTCCAGGATGAGGGCCGCCAGACCGGCGGCACGAGGCTTGTAGTTTCAGGGCACGCAGTAGCGAATCGAGATGCGCATCGGACCTCCTGCCGCAAGACTACGGGAGCGATAGGCTGGAGGCATGCTCTTTGCGCTCCTCGCCTGCGCTCGCACCTCGGACGTCGACCTCGACGGGCAAGCCCGCCGGTGCGTGACTCTGCAGGGCGAGCGCGATGCGCTGGCGCGCGACGGCGAGGGCTACGGCTGGGCCGAGCAGGGGGAGCCGTTTCGCCTCCAGGCCGCCGACCTGGGCACCTACCTGCTGCTCGACCGCGAAGGGGGCTTCCTGGTGGGGGGCTTCGAGCGACGGACCGCGCTCGAGTCCGACATGACGACGCTGGACGACGGCTACGTCTCCGCCGGCGAGTGGGTGTTCGAGGACGGGCTGGTGCTGCGCAACCGACGCCGTGACCTGTGGCTCGGGCGCAGCGGGCTCGTCGAGCGCGCCTGGAGAGCCGAGCACTTCACACTGCAGGACGCCGAGGGCTGCGCGGACTTCCCCGAGCTCAGCCTCGACGCCGAGGGCAGCGTGGCCCGCACGACCTGGTCCGACGGCGACCTGTACGGCTTCACGGACGCGCACAGCCACCTCCTGACGAACTACGCCTTCGGCGGCTACCTGTTCCACGGCGCGCCCTTCCACCGGCTCGGGGTCGAGCACGCGCTCCCGGACTGCGACGGCGCCCACGGCGCGATGGGGCGCAAGGACTTCTTCGGCTACGTCTGGGACGGCGAAGGCAACGACACCAACGCGATCCTGACCCTGGTCGGCGCCCTGAACACGGGGGAGCTCGACGACGACAACCACGCCACCGACGGCTGGCCGACCTTCAGCGACTGGCCGGACGCGACCCGGCGCAGCACCCACCAGGTCCAGTACCACCGGTGGCTCGAGCGGGCGTGGCTGTCCGGGCTGCGCCTGGTGGTGAACCACGCGACCTCGAACGCCGTCATCTGCGACCTCATGGTCGGCCAAGGCATCCAGCCCGCCCGCTACGACTGCGAGGACATGACCGCGGTGGACCGCAGCATCGACGAGGCCTGGGCGATGCAGGACTGGATCGACGCCCAGCATGGCGGGGCCGGCCAGGGCTGGTTCCGCGTCGTCACCTCTCCCGCCCAGGCGCGCGAGGTCATCGAGGACGGCAAGCTCGCTGTGGTGCTGGGCATCGAGACCTCGGACCTGTTCCGCTGCCACCTGACCCCACGACCGGACGGTCCGGTCTGCGACGAGGCCTACGTCAGCGCTCAGCTCGACGCGTACCGGGACCGCGGCGTCCGGGTGGTCTTCCCGAACCACAAGTACGACAACGCCTTCACCCCCGGCGACGGCTCGGACGGCTTCCTCGAGGCCGGCAACTTCTTCAACAGCGGTCACTTCACGAATCAGACCGAGGACTGCCCCGAGGGCGTGCCCACGGGCTTTGACGGGGGCAGCGTCACCCTCGGCGCGCTGCTGGAGCCGCGGGACGTCTACGTCAGCGAGCCGCCCGTGGACATGAGCGGCTTCCCGGAGTCCCCGCTGGAGGTGGCGCTCGACAACGCCGCCTACCTGCTCGGCGGCGCCGAAGAGGGCGCCTACTGCCAGAACGGCACCCTCACCGACGCGGGCGAGATCCTGCTCCAGGGCCTGATGGCGCGCGGCATGCTCATCGAGCTGGATCACCTGCCGGCCCACTCCTACGTCCGGGCCTACGAGCTGCTCGAGGCCAACGACTACCCGGCGCTCGGCACCCACCAGCGCCACTGGGACGGCCGACTCTTCGCCCTAGACGGCTTCAGCACCATCCAGTTCGGCCGCTGTCAGGACCCCGCCGATCCGGGATCGACGCTGCGCGGCGCTCTGGGCACGATGGCCTTGCGCGGCGAGATGGGCTCCTACCCGGCCCTGGGCTTCGGCTTCGACCTGAACGGCTTCGCGCACCAGGGGGCGGGCCGCTTCGCGCTCTGCGAGGGCCAGGAGGACCCGGTCACCTGGCCCTTCGAGAGCTACGCCGGGGACGTGACGTTCACGCAGCCCTCCGTCGGCGAGCGCGTCGTCGACTACAACACCGACGGCTTCGTGCACATCGGCATGATCCCGGAGTACGTCGAGGACGCGCGCCACGACGCGAGCTCGGACGCGGACCTGGAGCCGCTGTTCCGCTCGGCCGAGGCCTACGTTCGTATGTGGGAGAAGGCCGAGCAGCGAGCGGTCGAGCTCGCGGAGTAGGCCCTCGAGCCGCCCCGAGTCTCGGGGTCAGCGGAAGGCCAGAGCGTGCTCGGCGAGCACCGCCCGGCGCCTGCTCCGGTCGTGATCTCCAGCCTCGTCGCGCAGGCCGTAGTCGTCGACGTTGGGTCCAGATCTACGCCGGCCCGCTCGTACTGGCGCTTCAGCCAGTCCAGCACCCTTTGCGCCGTCGGGACCTCGCGCTGGACCTCGGCCGATCGCACCACCGGCCAGACGATCTCGTGCGCCAGGATGTAGGCAAACCGGGCCGGCGTGAGACGGCCGCCGGTCGTCCTGCGTGCTGGACGCCTGCCCCGACGCCGCCCTACAGCGGGCTCGGCACCGTCTGGAGCTCGCAGAACTCCAGGATCCCCTCCAGGCCCCCCTCGCGGCCGATGCCCGAGAGGCCCATGCCTCCGAAGGGCGCCTCTGGAGTGGGGCCTGTGGAGGTGTTCAGCCCGACGTGTCCGAAGTGAAGGCCGGCGGCGACGCGCCTGCCCCGCTCGAGGTCGGCGGTGAACACGTAGGCGGCCAGGCCGTGGGGGGTGTCGTTGCCCAGCGAGATGGCCTCGCGCTCGTCGGAGAACGCGCGGACGCCGACCAGCGGCCCGAAGGTCTCCTCACTCCAGCAGGCCATCTCCGAGGTGATGCCCTCGAGCACGACGGGCGGGAAGAAGGCGCCGGCGCCGGGCGCCTCCGCGGGGAGTCCGCCTACGCGGAGCCTTGCGCCGTGGTGCAGAGCATCCGCCACATGGGCGTGGACCTTTGCGAAGCCCTGACGGTCGATCAGCGGCCCGAGATCCGAGGTGGGATCGGCCCCGGGGCCTATCGTCAAGGCCGCGACCCGGTTCGCCACCGCGCTGGTGAAGGCCTCGGCCACGCCCTCCTGGACGGGAGCGAACACAAATAGATCGCGGTCATGCCGCGAGGGCCCAAGCGGGGGTCG
>CALGIB010000652.1 GCA_937915955.1 uncultured Pseudomonadota bacterium | reverse complement strand
GCTGCAGGTCATCCGCAGCGTCGACGGCGTGGGTCGGGACGGCCTGTCTGCCTCGCTCGATGGCGTGTCCGGCAAGAGCTGGCGCGAGCCCTGGAGCACCGACGTGGCGGCCATGGACGGCGGCCTGCAGATGGCGCTGCTCTGGTCCAAGCACGTGCTCGGCGGCAAGAGCCTGCCGACTCGGGTGGGCCAGCTGAAGCTGTACGGACACGGCCCCTCTCTGGGCCCGATCCAGGCTGTGCTCTCCGGACGCGAGGTCAGCGGCAGCAAGACGGTGAGCGACATCGTCTTCACCAGCGAGGCGGGCGAGGTGGTCGCCGAGCTCGAAGGCGTCGAGACCCACAAGCTCTCCTGAGCACCAGGCCTCGCGGCCCGGCTCGCGAGGCCACCATCCAGCATCGAGGAAGCCATGCGCTTCGAGCCCATCGCCATCGTCGGGCAGGCCGTCGTCTTGCCGGGCGCGCTGTCTCCCGAGGAGCTCTGGGACAAGGTCGTCCAGGGCGCTGACCTGGTCTCCTCGGCGCCCGAGGGGCGCTGGGGCATCGCGCCCGAGCGCATCCTGGGCACCACCCAGGACTCCGGCGACCGGACCTGGAGCGATCGAGGCGGCTACGTGCGCGGCTTCGAGGCCGTCTTCCAGCCCGAGGGCTTCGAGCTGCCCGTGGAGCAGGTGCGCAGCCTGGATCCCCTGGTCCAGTGGCTGCTGCACTGTGGCCGCCAGGCCCTGACCGGCTTGAGCTTCGATCGGGCCCGCGCCGGCGCCATCGTCGGCAACCTGAGCTTCCCCAGCAGCTCGATGTCGCGCTTCGCCGAGCGCGCTTGGCTGGGTGAGGACCTGGCCGACCGACTGGGCCTGCCGCAGGTCGACCCGGTGAACCGCTTCATGTCAGGCCTGCCCGCCCACATCCTCGCCAAGGCGCTGGGCCTGGGGGGCGAGGCCTTCGCGCTGGACGCGGCCTGCGCGAGCTCGCTCTACGCGCTGAAGCTGGCCTGTGACGCGCTGCACGACCGCAGCCTGGACCTGGCGCTGGCCGGCGCCGTGAACCGCAGCGATGATCTCTTCATCCACGTCGGCTTCTGCGCGCTCAAGGCCATGTCCAAGACGGGCCAGTCGCGCCCCTTCCACGCGGACGCCGACGGCCTGGTGCCGGCCGAGGGCGCCGGCCTGCTGGCGCTCAAGCGCCTCGACGACGCGCGCCGGGACGGTGACCGCGTGCTGGGCGTGCTCCGTGGCATCGGGCTGTCCAACGACGGGCGGGGCAGGGGGATGCTGGCTCCCAGCGCCGAGGGTCAGGTCCGGGCGCTGCAGTCCGCCTACGTGCAGTCCGGCCTCAGGCCCGCGGACATCGGCCTCGTCGAGTGCCACGCCACCGGCACCTCCGTGGGCGACGGCACCGAGCTGCGCTCGATGGGGCAGGTCTTCCGGGGTCAGTCCCAGGTGCCGATCGGCTCGCTCAAGTCGAACATGGGCCACCTGATCACCGCCGCCGGTGTGGCCGGCCTGGTCAAGGTGCTCAAGGCCATGGAGCACGGCCAGCGCCCTCCGACCCTGCACGCCGCGCAGGCGCCGCACCCCGAGCTGGCGGGCTCGCCGTTTCGACTGCTGGACCAGGCCGAGGCCTGGACAGGACCCAGGCGCGCCTCCGTCTCCGCCTTCGGCTTCGGCGGCAACAACGCGCACGTCCTGGTCGAGGCCGAAGAGCTGACCCCCTCGTATCGTTTAGGAAACTCCTTGCGGAGCGAAGATGTCGTCGTCGTCGGGCTGGGCGCCCAGATCGGCGACGCCACCGGCAAGGAGGCGCTGCTCGCGGCCCTCGTCGGGCAGCTGGAGAGCCTGAAGGCCAGCCGCGTCGAGCTGCCGTTGCGCGGCCTGCGCAGCCCGCCCAAGGACCTGCAGTCCACCCTGGCCCAGCAGACCATGCTGCTCCGCAGCGCGCTCGAGGCCACCGACGGCCTGGACCTGCCACGGGACCGAACGGGTGTGCTCATCGGCATGGGCGCGGACATCGAGGTCTGCCGCTACGGCGCGCGCTGGCGGGCGGCGGAGTGGGCCGAGCAGCTGGGCGAGGACGCGGCCTGGATGGACCGGGCCCGCGAGGCCTTCGTGCCCCTGCTCGAGTCCGCCGGCGTGCTGGGCACGATGCCCAACATCCCGGCCAACCGGGTCAACGGCCAGCTGGATCTGGCCGGGCCGAGCCTGACCATCAGCTCCGAGGAGCTCTCGGGCCTGCGCGCCATCCAGGTCGCCCTGCGCCAGCTCCGCGCCGGAGAGCTGGACGCCGCTGTGGTCGGCGCGGTGGACCTGGCCTGCCAGCCGGTGCACGCGGCCGCGATGAAGGGCATCGGCATGGAGCGTCCAGGCGCCGACGCCGCGGTGACCCTGGTCCTGATGCGAGCCGTCGAAGCGGAGCGCCGCGGTCTGCCCGCCCTGGCCACCCTGACCGCCGCCCAGGGCAGCCCGCTGCCGGAGCTCTCCCACCTGCTGGGCCACGCCCACGCCGCCAGCGGCCTGCTCCAGCTCGCCGCTGCCGTGCTCCTCCTCCGCACCGGCGCCAGCACCGGGCCCTTGCTCGTCCAGGCCGCCGGCCTGCTCGGCCAGTCCGCACAGCTGGGGGTCAGCGCCCAGCCCGGCCCCCTCCCTCCTCGCTGGACGCCGTCCGAGCCCCTGCTGCGCCTCGATGCGCACCCGCCGGCCGTCGTGCTCCCTCCCGTCGCAGCGCGACTCGCCCCTTTGAACGCAGAGATCCTCGTGGAAAAGTCCCACCTCGCCGCCCCCTACGTGGCCCCCGGCTCGCAGCTGATGGCCCCGGCTCCGGCCCTGCCTTCGGCCCACTTCCACGGCCCGGCGACGCCTCCGAGCGCCGTGGCAGCTCCGGCTCCCGCGGTCCTCGCGCGCCCCGTCCAGGCCGCCCTCCAGCCCCCGGCG
>CALGIB010000651.1 GCA_937915955.1 uncultured Pseudomonadota bacterium | reverse complement strand
GAGCCAGACCTATTGCGACGAGATCAAGGGCACCTGCGCCGAGGCGGGCGTCGACTGCGTGCTCATCGAGGGCGACGCGGGCCGGCTGAAGAACATCGAGGGGCTGCTGGCCCAGGTCACCCGGGCGCTGGGGCCGGCGCGGCTGCACCTGGTCGTGCACGCGCTGGCGGACGCCTCGGCGGGCCTGCTCTTCCACCCCGAGGGGCGCGCTCAGCTGCACCCCAAGCAGGTGCTCAAGACCTTCGAGATCATGAGCCACAGCTTCCTCTGGTGGGGCCAGGGCCTGATGGGCGCCGGCGTGATGGGCGAGGGCAGCAGCATCTGGGGCCTGCCGAACTGCATGGACATCCTGACCGCGCGGGGCTTCGGGGTCATCGGCCCGAGCAAGGCCGCGCTGGTCGGCTACATCCACTTCATGGCCAGCGAGTTCGGCCGCCACGGCGTCCGGGTCAACGGCATCCGCTTCGGCGCCACGCCCACGCCCGCGTTTCAGCGCATGCCCAACTACAAGGAGGCGCTGCGCACGGCCGAGCAGGTCAACCCGATGGGCCGCCACACCCGGGCCGAGGACGTCGGCGACTTCCTCGCCCTGATGGCCGATCCGCGCGCCGCCTGGATCAACGGCGCCGTGGTGGACCTGGACGGGGGCGAGGTCCGGAACATCGGGGACGCCATGTTCGGCCTGGATCTCTGAGTGAACCTGCAGATCCTGGGGGCGGGTCACCACCTGCCCGGGGCCGTCGTACCGAGCGCGCTGCTGGAGCCGGGCCAGGGCTACCCGCCGGGCTGGGCGCGCAAGCACGTGGGCATCGTCGAGCGGCGAAAGGCGGGCGCGGACGAGCTGAGCTGGCACATGGGCCAGGCGGCTTCGGAGATGGCGCTGCGCCAGGCGGGGATCCAGGCCTCACAGGTGGATCTGCTGCTGGTCCACGGCAGCTGCCCGGAGCTCTACTACCCCGACGCCGCCTGGTTCCTGGCGCACGCCCTCGGCGTCCCGGACAGCGCCTTCGTGCTGGGCTTCCGAGGGGCCTGCGCGGGCTTCCTGAGCGGAGTGGAGGTGGTCCGCGCCTTCCTCGAGGCCGGGCGCGCGAAGACCGCGCTGCTTTGCTGCCCCGAGCGCATGTTCCGACCGGCCCAGGCCTACGACCGCTCGGCCCTGCTATTCGGGGACGGCGCGGCGGCGGCGGTGCTGGGCCTGGGCGAGGGCAGGGGGCTGCGCTTCCTGAGGGTGCAGCAGGAGAGCGAGCACGCCGGTCGCTGTGTGCTGGCGACTTCGGTGCTGGAGCCCGCCGAGCGGGCTGCGGTCGACCCGGAGCTGGCCTCGACCTGGGAGGGGCGCGAGGGCCCCGACGGCATCGTCGGCTTCTG
The DNA here is from genome assembly GCA_937915955.1 of uncultured Pseudomonadota bacterium. Classification (GTDB taxonomy): domain Bacteria; phylum Myxococcota_A; class UBA796; order UBA796; family CAJQPC01; genus JAAESX01. The sequence goes on along the minus strand of CALGIB010000651.1, from coordinate 2,648 downwards.
GGACGGCGGGCACATCTTCGAGCACGCGGTTGAGCGCATGGGCGAGGCGGCCCTGGCAGCGCTCCAGGAGACCGGGCTGGGCCTGGACGAGGTGGACCACTTCCTCTTCCACCAGGCCAACGCCAAGATCCTGAGGTCCCTGATCCGCAACTTCGATCTGCCGGCCGAGCGGGTCCACAGCAACATCGAGACCGTGGGCAACATCAGCGCGGCGACGGTTCCCTTCCTGCTCAGCGAGGGCCTGGCCTCGGGGCGCATCCGCTCGGGTCAGACCGTCCTGATGGCCGCGTTCGGGGCGGGCTACACCTACGGCGCGGCGATCCTGGAGGTGCCATGAGGGACAAGGTGCTGGCCTCGCTCGAGCGGGTGTTCGGCGACCGCGAGGTCGAGCTCGCCACGCTGTCGGACGAGGACCGGCTGGACCAGCTGCTGGAGTGGGACTCGATGGACGTGGTGGACCTGGGCATGGAGTTCAAGCGGCGGCACGGCGTGAAGCTGCCCGAGGACCTGGAGCAGGTGAACAGCATCGGCAAGCTGGCGGCCCTGCTCCGTTAGGGGGCCCCGCTCCGCCTGCACTGCAGCAGGTAGTAGTACCGGGTGATCTGCTCGACGCGGACCTGCTCGACCCCCTCCAGCAGGTGCGAGGGGTTGCGCGGATCGAGGTCGTAGAACGTCAGCAACCGGAACATCGCGCGGTGGAACAGCGAGTGCCTTCGCGAGCCATCCAGCTCCTCGTCCACCAGCACGAGCATTCCGCCGGGCTTGAGCACGCGGACCATCTCGGCCAGGGCTCGGCGCTTGTCCGCGAAGTTGTTGATGGCGCCCACGCTGACGACCAGCTCGAAGCTCGCGTCCGGGAACGGCAGGCTGTGCACGTCCGCCAGCCCCAGCCAGGCCTCTACCCCCGCCTCGCTCAGGTGGCGGCGGCCCAGATCGACCATGGTCACCGACAGGTCGACGCCGAACAGCTGGGCCTCGGGGAAGCGCCTGGCCAGGCCCAGCAGCTCGGCCCCGCTGCCGCAGCAGGCGTCCAGGACGCGGCCTCGACCCCGGGGGAGCCGGGTGGCCTCCAGGATGGCTGCTCGGGCCTGCTCCTCTGAGTGGCCGTCCACCAGCGGCAGGAAGGCCCGCAGCAGGGGGTCGTGGATGGGGCCGAAGCCGTCGTAGATCCGCCGCATCAGGCGGTCCTTCAGGCCCACGGTCTGCGGTCGCACGAAGTCGGGCAAGCCGGCGCGCTGACCGACGGGGGCGCGGGCCAGCGGCGGCTGGACGGTGGCCGCCTCCGCAGGGGTCGAGTAGGTTCCCGGTCCGACCTCAGGAGAACGCATGGGTCTCGACTATCGCGTCCGCTGCTGCCCCGATGGGCTGGTGACGGACCGACGGCGCCGGATCAAGGTGCTGGATGCCACCATCCGCGACGGCGGCATCTGCAACAACTGGCTCTTCGAGGAGGCGCTGGTCCAGAAGACCTTCCAGGCCCTCAGCCAGTCCGGCGTGGACTACATGGAGATCGGCTACCTGACCAGCGAGGGCCTGTTCGATCCCGACAAGGTCGGCCCCTGGCGCTTCTGCAGGGACGAGGACCTGAGGCGGGTCGTGGCCCCGGGCCGCATGAAGATCTCGGCGCTGATCGACTGCGGAAAGCTGCGCCCGGACGAGCTGCCCCAGGCCGACGACAGCCTGATCGACGTGGTCCGCATCGCCACCTATGCCAAGGACTTGGACGAGGCGCTGCGCCTGAACGACCAGGCCAAGGAGAACGGGTTCGAGACCTTCATGAACGTCATGGCGGTCAGCACGCTCGAGCCCGAAGAGGTGGACGCCTTCCTGAAGCGCCTGGCCGTCAGCAGCGTCGACAACGTCGCCATCGTGGACAGCTTCGGAGCGCTGTACCCGTACCACGTGCGCTACCTCGTCCATAAGTACATGAACTACCTGGGCGAGAGCATCGGCGTCGGCGTGCACCTGCACAACAACCAGCAGCAGGCGTTCGCCAACAGCATCACCGCCATCGACGAGGGCGTGGACTTCGTGGACGCGACCATCCACGGCATGGGCCGAGGTGCCGGCAACTGCCCGCTGGAGCTGCTGCTCTTCTACCTCGACAACCCCCGCTACGACGTGCGGCCGGTGCTCGAGCTGGTCGACGACTTCGCGAGCATGCGTGACAGCCTGCGCTGGGGCTACCACCTGCCCTACGCCATCACCGGCTTCTTCAACATCCACCCGAAGTCGGGCATCGACCGCATGGCCACGCCCGAGCGCTACGCCTGCCGCCCGATGTACGAGAAGCTCAGCCATCGCCTGGACCAGGCCGCGAAGGCCGGATGATCCTGGGTCTGCTGCTGGGGCTGTCCTGGCCCCAGGAGGTGGAGCGCCTGAGCCGGGGCGCCGAGGCCGAGCAGGGCCCGCTCGTCCTGGCGATCCACGGGCTGGGCGACAGCCCCTCCAGCTTCAAGCGGCTGCTCGAGGCCTACCAGGGGCCCCTCCACGCGCTGATCCCGGCGGGTCCGAGCCGCACCAGCGTGGGCTACAGCTGGTTCGACGTGCGGGTGAAGAGCGCCCAGGTCCAGGAGCTCTCCAGCGGCATCGCGCACTCCGCGGCCATGCTCGCGGAGCTGCTGCAGGCCGAGGCGCCGGACGGGGAC
>CALGIB010000650.1 GCA_937915955.1 uncultured Pseudomonadota bacterium | reverse complement strand
GGGCCGGCTCGAGGCCTCCGCGCACGCGCTCGATCAGGCCCACGGCCTGCCGGACCAGGTCCTTGCCCTCCTCGCTCTCGCCCAGGTCCTGGGCCTGCTCGTAGCCGCTCTCGGTGAGCCTCCAGGCCGTGGCGGTCCGACTCTCGAGGCCGAGCACCACGCGGAAGTCCGAGGTCACCAGGGAGACCTCCTGAGGGCCGTAGAGGATGTCCTCGCTGATCGCGAAGCCCTTGGGGTCCTCCTCGCCGCCTCGAGCCAGATCCAGCAGCCAGCCCTGCCCGGTGTGCAGGAACCCGGCAGCCCGGGTGGCGTCGACCACCGAGTCGTTCCGGCCCGCAGGCACGCCCTCGGCCTTCACGATCAGCGGCACCTGGGTCACGGGCGAGTTCAGCCTGTGGCCGTGCTCGTAGCGCCCCTGGTCCCAGAGCTCCTCGCCGTGGTCGGCGGTGACCACGAAGCGCGCCTGCTGCCAGCGCCCGCGCTCCTTGAGGCCGGCGATCAGCTCGCCGATGGCCGCGTCCGAGGCCAGCACCTCCTCGGCGTACAGCGCGCGCACGAACTCCTGGTCCTGCTCGTCCGGCGCGGGCAGCATCCCGGTCATCCAGCCGACGTGCAGGTTCTCGCCCAGGGGTGCGGTGATGCTGGCCGGGAGGTCCGCGCTGAAGGCGCCGGCGAAGGGCGCTCCCGGGTCGTAGTCGGCGTGCGGCTCCATGAGGTGCACGACCATCAGCGCGGGCTGGTCCGGGGCGGCGTCCAGCCAGCTCAGCGCGGTCTGCACCGTCGCCGAGGCCGTGCGGTGTCCGGTCAGCTGCGCGCCCTCGAAGTCGTAGGTGTCGAAGCCGGCGCTCAGGCCGAACTCCGGGGCCAGGAAGGCGTTGTTGATCCAGGCGCCGGTGCGGTAGCCGCGCTGCCTCCAGCGGCTGGCCAGGTTGGGCTCGTGGGCCGGGAGGCGCCCGAAGCAGTGGGCGCGGTCGGCCGTGTCGCGGATGACCCGGTGCTCCCAGGTGGGCTTGCCCGAGAAGAGCGTCGCGGTGGAGGCCAGCGTCCAGCTCGAGCCGCTGTAGGACCGGCTGAACCAGGTGGCCTCGGTGGCGACGAGGCGGTCCAGGTTCGGGGTCGCGGCGTAGCGGGCCCCCGCGAAGCCCATGGCGTCCGCGCGCAGGGTGTCGACGAGGACCACCACCATGTCCGGAGGGCGCGGCTCGGGCGTGGTGCAGGCCAACACAGAGGTCAGGAGGAGCATGGCCAGCAGCCTAACGAGGGCCGAGGGTGTAGGCTGCCGCGGCTGGGCCTGGAGACTCCCTTGGGAGGCATCGCTGGACTGATCCACTTCCGCGGAGCGCCGCCCGACCGGGGACAGGCCGCTCGGATGAGCGAGGCGGTGGCTCACCGCGGCCCGGACGACAGCGGCACCTGGGCCGAGGGGCCGGCCATCCTGACCCAGCGGCGCATGCGGCTGAGCGAGTCGGGGCGCCGCCAGCCCATAGCGGCGAACCCCTTGACCCTGGTCCTGGATGGGCGCATCTACGACCTCGGCGCGCTCCGGAACGCGCTGGACCGAGAGGGCGTGACGCCCAGGACGACGGGCGACGCGGACGCCGTGCTGGCCGCCTGGGGCCTCTGGGGTCCGGACACGTTGGACCGCATCCAGGGGGACTTCTCGCTGGCGGTCTGGGACCGGCGGGAGCGGGTGCTCTGGCTGGCGCGGGACCCCATGGGGGTGAAGCCGCTCTACTTCAGCCACCAGGGCGGCCGCTTCGCCTTCGCCAGCGATCTTCGGGCGCTGCTGGGCCTGCCCTGGGTCAGCCGTGAGCTCGCGACCGAGGAGCTCGCCGAGTACCTCAGCTTCCGCTACTGCCACGCGCCCCGGACCCTGCTCCGCCAGGTCCAACAGCTCCCCGCCGGACACCTGGCCAGGGTGGACGCCCATGGCCTGCGCCTGCACCGCTTCTGGCGGCCCCAGTGGTGCGCGCCGGACGCCGAGGAGCTCGACGAGGACGCTGTCCGGGACGGGCTCGAGCGCCTGCTCGACCGGTCCACCGAGAAGCGGCTGGTGGCTGACCAGCCCGTGGGCATCCTGCTGTCCGGGGGGCTGGGGAGCGCGGCCATCCTGCAGGTGGCCAGCCGTCGGGAGCGCCGTCGCACGATCAACCTGAGCTTCTCCGACGGCGGCATGGACGAGGCCAGCTTCGCGGGGCGGGTCGCGGGGCTGTACGGGGCCGAGCACGAGACGCTGCGGATCTCCCGCGAGGACTTCGTCGAGGCGCTGCCCTCGGTGGTCGAGGCCGCGGGTCAGCCGCTGCCCTCCCCAGCCGCGGTCATCCAGTTCCTGGCGGCCCGCTTCGCCCGCGAGCAGGGCCTACGCATCCTGCTGAGCGGGGACGGCGGCGACGAGCTGATGGGAGGCCGTCGGGTCGCGCGCCTGGTCCGCGAGCT
>CALGIB010000649.1 GCA_937915955.1 uncultured Pseudomonadota bacterium | reverse complement strand
GGCGCGACCTCGGGCGAGAAGGCGAAGCCGTGCTCGCCGCCGGTGAAGGCGCTGCCACAGATCCAGGCGGTGGTCTCGACGGGCTGGTCCAGTCCCACCGTCTGCGCGGCCAGCCGGGCCCACCTGCGCTCGCCCAGCAGCGGCAGGACGCCGGGCCCGGTGAAGCGCGCCAGCTCGAAGCGGGCGACACCCAGGAGCGCGCCGTCACGCTGGAAGCTGAGGTAGCGGACGTCGTCGCGGCCCCGATCCAGGGCCCGCAGGAAGCGCCGCTGCATGTACAGGCCTCGCCCGGCGACGAGGCGATCCCAGCCCGCAGGATCGACCTCGTCGAGGCGCGCGTGCAGGCCCACGCGGGTGTCGGAGGCGAAGGGGCAGCTCAGCCAGCAGTCCGAGCCTGCCCGTGGAGCCAGCGGGGTGGTCCTTTCCATTGGAGGAGTCTGGGTCCGCAATCGGAAGAGTCAAGGCCCGCGCCGCCCTGCCCCGCGACCTGCCCGCCTGGAGTCGCTGAAGCCGGGCTGAAGCGCTACGTCATGGGCATGCTGCTGCTCCTGCTTGGCTGCCTGAAGACGAGCACCCACGAGCTGACTCGGGACGTGGACAAGGCGCGCCCGGTGTGGGGCGAACCCCTGGGCGCGCCGCGCTGCGCGCTGGCCGAGGCCTGGCCCGCGGCGCTGGGCGAAGGACCCCTGAAGACCGAGGTCCTGCTGGAGCTCGAGCAGACCTGGCAGGGCGAGAGCCGCGTGCCCATCGAGCGCTACCGCCAGGACGAGCTGGTGGACCCCGGCTGGGTCGTGGGCAGCATCGGCGGGCTGGGCACGGCCCTGGTCGCGGGCGGCACCTTCGGCGTCGCTGTGGACGACTTCGGCGACGCGCCGAGCTGGGTGGACCACCGCTGGATCGGCGGGGGCGTGCTGGCGGTCGGCGCCGGCACCCTGGCCTGGGCCTGGCGGACGAACCGGCGGGTGGGCCGGACCTCCGAGCCCTACGCGGTGGTCGAGGCCACGCGCCTCGACGCCGAGATCAGCGAGGTCCGGCCAGGCTCCTGGATCCTGCTGGAGCTGAGGGACAACCACGGCGTGCTGGCCCGGGGGGAGACCGACCAGGAGGGTCGTCTCCTGCTGAGCATCGAGCGCTCCGCCTCGCAGGAGGTCGGCGTCTGGCTCGCTGGGGCCTCGGCGCCCTTCTGCAGGGTCGACCTGCACGGCACGCCGGCGGTGGCCGAGTTGGACTCGGCCGAGATCATCGCCCTCGTCGAGCAGGGCCGCCTGGAGGAGGCCCGGCTGGCGCTGGAGCTGTCCAGCTACGCCAGCGGAGGCTGGAACGCCTGGTGTGGCGCCGCGGGCCCTGGACTGCTCGAAGGGATCGACCGAGGGCACCCCGAGGCCGCCGCCGCGCTGCTCCATGGCCCGGTGAACCACTGCCAGCGGCTGCGCGGGCGCGCGACCCAGGCCTGGTCCAGCCAGCTGGACACGGCCCTGACGGAGCGGGACGTGGCCTCGGCCTCGGCCTGGATCGCTGCCGGCCCCAAGCCGGATCCGGACTCGCCGTACGCGAGCCGCGCGAGCCGCCTGGCGCTCAAGAACATGGAGCTCAGCATCGAGGCCCTGGACGCGGCCTCGGCCAGGGAGTGGCTGCTCCTGGCGGACCTGCTGAGCCCCCTGGACATCGAGACCCAGCACACCTTGGAGGCCCGGATCGAGGCCACGATCCCGCTGTCCTGGCCGCCTCGCCTGGCCTCGGCGGCGCTGGCGTGTCGCACCTGGGCCGCCGAGGTCCACCGTCGTGAGGAGCTGGTCCAGGCGGCCAGCGAGGAGAGCCCCGAGGCCCTGGCCCTCGAGCAGGCGGCCTTCGACGACTGGCTCTACGAGCAGGAGACGGGCGAGCTGGGCGCGGCGCTCCGAGAGAGCCGCGTCATCCAGGAGGAGATGCAGGCCTTCGGCACCGAGGCCGGCGAGGACATGGACCTGAGGTTGATCGAGGTGGCCTCGACGATGAAGGCGGCCTGCCCCTGAGCGCTTGTTCAGGGGTTAGCCGCAGTCGTTGGCCCGTGGAGCGGCAGGCGGCATAGGACCGCGGGCTCTACTCCATGCCGAGTACGAGGTTCAGGCCCTCGTACTGCGGGTGCCGACCGACGTAGAAGGTGTACTGATTCAGAATGAGCGCCCCGAACCCGTTCTTGCCACGGACGCGACAGGCGGAGCGCCAGCACTTCGTGGTCAAGACAGGCGCGGTGCAGTTGGAGACCTCGATGCTGTCCGGATCGTTGGCGTTGTCCTTCATGTACCGCCCGACGGCCACGATGCTCCCGTCCCACCCACTCACCAGCGGAGCATCCCCGCACACTGCCTTTAGTTCGGCCGCCTTCCTCGCAGCCTCCTCCTGCGCCGCCTTCTCCTTAGTAATGCGGCGATTTTCCGCGGCGACGCGCTTCGAGATCTTCGCGCGGCGGGCGTCCACAGCGCGTTGGTCCAGCGCAGGCGACGCGCGGTCCCGGAACTCCTCGGTCAGGCCCGTCAGCGACTTGCTGGCCGCGACGTAA
>CALGIB010000648.1 GCA_937915955.1 uncultured Pseudomonadota bacterium | reverse complement strand
CCGGGCTTCGGCGGCGGCGGCGAGGCCCTGCGCGGCGAGGGCCTGGGGCTCGAGGACTGGGGGCGGGACCAGCGCACCCAGGCCGGAGAGCTGGCCGCCGCGGGCGTGAAGCCGGCCAGCGTGCTGCCCCACAGCGACGGCGGCATCGTGGTCGGCGGGCTGGACAAGGCCCAGATCGACGCGGTCATCAAGCGGCACCTGAACCAGTTCAAGTACTGCTACCAGCGCGAGCTCACCAAGGCCCCGAGCCTCAGCGGCAAGGTCACGATGAAGTTCACCATCACCAGCGCCGGTGAGGTCAGCGCCTCGCAGGTCAAGAACAGCAGCCTGGGCAGCGACGCCGTGCACCAGTGCCTGAGCAACACGCTCATGCGCATGACCTTCCCCGAGCCCAAGGGCAACGGCATCGTCATCGTCAGCTACCCCTTCCTCTTCGCCCCCGGCTGACCGACGCCGAGCGCGGGACCGGGAGGGGCCCCGACCTCCCGGTCTCCCTGGCCGCGGCGCTGCCCCTCGGCGCGCGGCGCGCTCAGTCGATCAGGACCTCGCGCGGACGCCCGCGCAGGTTGTAGTCGCTGCTCATGGAGGCCCCGTAGGCCCCGGCGTTGTCCACCAACAACACGTCGCCCTCGAAGCTCGGCGGCAGCAGGCGCTGGTGCCCCAGGACGTCGCCGGTCTCGCAGATCGGGCCCACGACGTCTGCTTGAAGCGTGGGCTCCTCGCCCAGGCGGCTCAGGTTCGCGATCTCATGCCAGGCGCCGTACAGGGCAGGGCGGATCAGCGTGTGCATGCCCGCGTCCACCCCGACGAAGTGGCGCCCACCCTTGCTCTTCACCTGGCTCACGCGGGTGAGCAGCGCGCAGGAGTCCGCCACGAGGAAGCGACCCGGCTCCAGCCAGAGCTCGTAGCCGCCCTTCACCGAGGCGAGGCCGGCGTCCAGCGCCGCGAGGTCCAGCGCGGGCATGCCCGGACGCTCGGGCACAGGCAGCCCTCCCCCCAGATCCAGGAAGCGCACCTCGGGCAGCTCGGCGGCGACGCCCTTCAGGAAGACCGCCTTGTCGCGCCAGGTGGTCGGCGTCTTCACGCCGCTGCCGGCGTGACAGTGCAGCCCGACGATGCGCAGCCCGAGGTCCCGGACCAGCTCGAACAGGCGCGGAAGATCGTCGGCCGGGACGCCGAACTTGGACCGCTCACCGGCGGTGACGACGTGCGCGTGGTGCCCGTCCCCTCGCCCCGGATCCAGGCGCACGACCAGCTCGCGCCCTCGGAACAGCTCGGGCCAGTGCTCCAGCGGGTAGACGCTGTCGAGCGTCACCAGCGCGCCGGCGTCCAACCCGGCCTGGTAGTCCGAGGCCGGCGCGAAGTTCGGCGTGAAGAGCACCCGCCCCGCGGGCAGCCCACCGAAGAGCTCCTGCAGGCGCCGAAGCTCCCCGGGTGAGACGCACTCGAAGCCCACACCTAGCCCCTCGAACAGGCGCAGGATCTCGGGGTTGGGGTTGGCCTTCATGGCGAAGAGCACGCGGTCCACTGAGCTCAGCCCGAGCAGCCGCCCTGCGGCTCGACGCAGCTGGCTGCGGGAGGCGACGTAGACCGGTGTTCCCTGCGCCGCGACGTCCATCAGCTCCTGCCGGCGAGGCCCCCACCAGCCCTCGGCGGCGGGCGGCGCCTGAGCGCGGCTGAGCCTCTCCCAGGACCCGCCGAGCAGCTCGTCCTCGGGACCCGAGAAGAGCTGGGCGTGCAGGTCCCGGACCAGACCCGGCGCCTCGTCGGGGGCGACCACGAAGCTCAGGTTCAGGTCCGAGGCCGCCTGGGTGAGCAGGTGCACCTCCCGGTCCTCGAAGCGCTCGAGCACCGGGCCGAGCTGATGCAGGACGCTGCGGATCCTGCGCCCTACCAGGCTCGCGCTCGAGGCAGGACCGATCAGCGAAGCTCTACAGAAGGGCCTGAGATCGTTCAGCAAAGCCTTCAGCTTCGCCGGCGCGAGGTCATTGCTGCGCGGATCCAGCGTCACCGTCACGTTCGTCTCGCTGGTGGCCACCATGTCCACGGAGAGGCCGTGGGAGGCGAAGGCGCCGAAGACCTGGCCCAGGAAGCCGACCTGCTGCCACATCCCGACCGTGTCCATGGACACCAGCATGATCCCGGTCCGGGCGCTGACCGCCTTGACCCGGGGGTGCCCCGAGCGCGCGCCACGAATCCTGGTGCCCTCGAGTTCTGGCTGGCCCGTGCAGCGCAGATCCAGGGGGACGCCGGCCGCCCGCAGCGGAGCCAGGCAGCGGGGGTGCAGCACCTTGGCGCCCATCGACGCCAGCTCCTGCGCCTCGTCGTAGTCCAGCTCACGAAGCAGACGGGCCGAGGGCAGCGCGCGCGGATCGGCCGTGAACATGCCCGGCACGTCCGACCAGATCTCCAGCCGGCGGGCCCCAAGGCGGGCCGCGAGGGTGGCCGCCGAGGTGTCGCTGCCGCCTCGTCCCAACAAGACCGTGTCCCCGGCCTCGTCCCTGGCGATGAAGCCCTGGGTCAGCAGGATCTGCTCGGGGCGCGCGGCCAGGCGCCCCTGGAGCCCCGGGTCGAGCTCGAAGGCGCAGCGCGCGTCCAGGTAGCGCCGTACAGGGTCGGCGCAGGGCAGCGCATCGAGCAGCTCGCGCGCGTCCAGGCGCGCCACGGTGAGCCCCTGGCGCCGGAGCCACTCCGCCCCCAGCCGGGTCGAGAGCAGCTCGCCCGCGGACAGCACGCGAGCCCGGACCCGCGGGCTGAGCTCGCCGACCAGGCGAGCCCCGTGGATCAGCTGCTCCAGCCCGGTCAGCAGGTCCGCGACAAGCGAGACCGGCAGGCCGAGCTCGGCCGCCTGCGCGATGTGGCGCTTGCGGAGTTGGAGCAGGCAGGCCTGGATCTCGTCCCCGAAGACCTCGTCCGCGAGGCAGGTCAGCAGGTCGCTGACGCCAGACAGCGCGCTGCAGACGAGCATGGGCTGCTCGTGGGCGGCCAGCCGCTCTCGGAGCTGCGCCTCGATCACCTGCCAGCCGGCGAGGCCGGTGACGCTGCTGCCACCGAACTTCAGCACCACCTGGTTCAGCACGGCGTCCTCAGCGGGCCAGGGCGGGTCCACGCGGTCCTGGACGGGAGGCCAGGCTCGCCAGCCGGCGTCGTCCAGGTCCCATGGCGGCTGCTCCTTGCTCACTCGCCCTTCTTCTCCCCTCCCTGCTGGGCCTTGCCGGCCTTGCCGGCCTTGCCGGCCTTGGGGCCGTCGACGCCTCCGGGGCCGCTCTTGCCGGCCTTCTTCAGGCCGGCGCCCAGCTCACCTTCGCTCCTGGGCGCCGGCGGCGGCGTGGTCGCGGGCTCGTCCTTGGGGATCTCGCCGACCTCGATCCGCACCGTGACCTGGGCCGCGTCGTCGACAGACTGGTGGCCACACTCGGTGATCAGCGCGGCGAGCTGCTCCTGCATGCCGAAGCCGGCGATGGACAGGCTCAGCGGTGCGCTGGACTCGATGACGTAGGCGCCCTCGAGCGGGCGGGTGACGACGACGGGCCAGGCGGCCTCGACCGCGGCGCCGGCCAGCGTCACCTGACCGTTCAGGGTGACGGGGACGGGCTCGGCGCCGACGACGAAGCCGCCCTCGGGCACGCCCTGGACCGAGGCCACGTCGAAGTCGGCCGTCGTGCTGTCGGCCGCCTGGAAGAAGACGCGGCCCAGGCGCTCGTCGCGCAGCGCGTCCCCGCTGTCCCAGCTGTCCAGGCGCACCGAGACCGTGCCGTCGATGCCCGTCCAGCTGGAGTCGACCAGCTGCAGGCCGCCCTCGACGTGGGAGAAGGTGCCCTTGACCTCGGCCTCGCCGTTCTTGATGGTCAGGACCTCGGCCCGACCGGTGACGGGGAAGGTGGTCTCCTCGCCGTTGGGAGGCTCGACCGCCTCGTCGGGGGCGAGCTTGTC
>CALGIB010000647.1 GCA_937915955.1 uncultured Pseudomonadota bacterium | reverse complement strand
CCAGACCAGGCCCGGCCGCCCGTTCCCCTCGGCGGAGGCCGCGACCGGGAGCAGCACGAGGAGCAGCGAGACCATGTCTGGAGCGTGCTCACGAGCGCCGCCTGAGACAGTCCATCGGAGCACACCTGCTGCGCCGGGTCAGCCCTGGGCGCGAGGGCCTCGACCTTCGCTCGGAGAGGCGGCACGCCACCGATAGCCATCCCAGCGCGTCCCCCGAAACCGACCAGGAAAGCCTGATCTGAGTCAGTTGACACGTCAACGGAATCTGGAGTCCACTGATCCAGAGTCCCGGCCCCTGCTGTGCCTCCCCTCCCTCCCGCCGCTCCCCCCGCCGCACCCGCCGCCGAGTCCCTCATGCTCCAGACCTCGCTCCTGCCCGAGACCGCCGATTCGTCCTCCACCTCCGAGCCCGACACCATGGTCGCCTGGACCCGTCAGTTCGCTCCCAGCGACCGCAGCGTCTGGGACAGCGTCGACTGGCAGCGCCTCGACGCGCGGATCATGGGCTCGAACGGACCCGTCTTCGAACAGCAGGGCGTCGAGTTCCCCAGCGGCTGGTCCGAGACGGCGCGCAACGTCGTCGCCAGCCGCTACTTCCACGGCGCCGTGGGCCGGCGCGAGGACAGCCTCAAGCAGCTGATCGGCCGGGTCTGCGACACCATCGCGGAGTGGTCGCACCAGGACAAGGTCTTCGACAAGGACGAGGCCGAGGCCTTCCGCGACGACCTGCGCTGGCTCTGCCTGCACCAGCACGCGGCCTTCAACAGCCCGGTCTGGTTCAACGTCGGCGTGCGCGCGCGCCCGCAGTGCTCGGCCTGCTTCATCAACTCGGTCGAGGACGACCTGAGCAGCATCCTGGGCCTGGCCCGCACCGAGGGCATGCTCTTCAAGTGGGGCAGCGGCTCCGGCGTGAACCTGTCGGGTCTGCGCTCCAGCCGCGAGGGCCTCTCCGGCGGCGGCCTGGCCAGCGGTCCGGTGGCCTTCATGCGCGGCCTCGACGCCATGGCCGGCGCCATCAAGTCGGGCGGCAAGACCCGACGGGCCGCCAAGATGGTCATCCTCGACATCGATCACCCCGACGTGGTCGAGTTCGTGAACTGCAAGGCCATCGAGGAGAAGAAGGCGCACGCGCTGATCGAGGCGGGCTACGACGGCGGCATCGGGGCCAACAACGGCGCCTACGAGTCGGTGGCCTTCCAGAACGCCAACCACTCCGTCCGCCTCAGCGACGCCTTCCTGGCCGCCGTCGAGTCCGACCGCCCCTGGCCCCTGCGCGCCAAGGACGGCGGCACGCTCGAGGCCCCCTCAGCCCGCGCGCTGCTGGGCAACATCGCCGAGGCCGCCTGGCTCTGCGGCGACCCCGGCGTCCAGTACAGCGACACCATCCAGCGCTGGCACACCTGCAGCGAGACCGCGCCGATCCGCGCCAGCAACCCCTGCAGCGAGTTCGTGTTCCTGGACGACAGCGCCTGCAACCTGGCGAGCCTGAACCTGCTGCGCTTCGAGGAGGACGGCCGCTTCCAGGTCGACCGCTTCGTCGAGGCCGTGCGCGCGCTCATCACCGCCCAGGACATCCTGGTCGACCGGGCCGGCTACCCCACCGAGCGGATCGCCGAGAACTCCCGCCGCTACCGCCCGCTCGGCCTGGGCTACGCCAACCTGGGCGCCCTGCTGATGTCCCGAGGCCTGGCCTACGACAGCGACGAGGGCCGGGCCCTGGCCGCCGCCATCACCGCCCTGATGACCGGCACCGCCTACGCCCGCAGCGCCGAGCTGGCCCAGCAGCGGGGTGCCTTCGAGGGGTACGCCGCCAACCGCGAGTCCATGAGCCGCGTGCTGGCCCTGCACGAGCAGCACGCGCAGGAGCTGGACGAGGGCGTGGACGCCGAGCTGGTGCGCGCAGCCCGCGCCTCCTGGAGCCAGGCCCGCGAGCTGTCCCGACGCCACGGCGTGCGGAACGCCCAGGTCAGCGTGCTGGCCCCGACCGGGACCATCGGCTTCATGATGGACTGCGACACCACCGGCATCGAGCCCGAGCTGGCCCTGGTCAAGTCCAAGTCCCTGGCCGGCGGCGGCCGCCTCGATCTGGTCAACCAAGGGGTCCCCGCCGCGCTGGCGAACCTGGGCTACGACCCGATCCAGCAGGCCTCCATCGCCGCCTGGCTGGAGACCCACGGCACGGTGGAGGGCGCCCCCGGGCTGAGGGACGAGCACCTGTCCGTCTTCGACTGCGCCTTCCGGCCGGTCCGCGGCACGCGCTGCATCTCGCCTCACGGCCACCTGCGCATGATGGCCGCCGTGCAGCCCTTCCTGAGCGGCGCCATCAGCAAGACCGTCAACCTGCCCAACGAGGCCACCGCCGACCAGATCGGCCAGCTCTACCTGGACGGCTGGAAGATGGGCCTGAAGGCCGTCGCGATCTACCGGGACGGCAGCAAGCGGACCCAGCCGGTGGACTCGGGCCACCAGGAAAGGGCCAAGGACGAGCCCGCCGAACGCCGCCCCGCGCGCCGCCGCCTGCCGGACGAGCGCCAGGCGCTGACCCACAAGTTCAGCATCGCCGGCCACGAGGGCTACGTGACCGTCGGTCTGTACGAGGACGGCCAGCCCGGCGAGATGTTCCTGACGATGGCCAAGGAGGGCTCGGTGGTCAGCGGCCTGGTGGACGCCTTCGCCACCTCGGTCAGCCTGGCGCTGCAGTACGGCGTGCCCCTCAAGGTGCTCGTCGACAAGTTCAGCCACATGCGCTTCGAGCCCAGCGGCTTCACCGACAGCCGCGAGATCCCGATCGCCAAGAGCATCGTGGACTACGTCTTCCGCTGGCTCGAGCTGCGCTTCATCACCGCGCGGGTGGCCGCCCGCCCCGTCGCTGTGGAGCGGGTCATGGAGCCGGCGGAGGAGGAGCCCGAGGACCTCTACGTCCGCCAATCGGACGCCCCCCCGTGCAGCAACTGCGGCAGCCTGATGGTCCGGTCGGGGGCTTGCTACAAGTGCACGACCTGCGGGGGCAGCAGCGGCTGCTCCTGACTCGACCCAGCGAGCCCGGCGAGAGCGCCTCCGGCTAGGGTGCGTCCTTCCAGGGCTCGGGGTTGTCGTGCACCGAGGCCAGCGTCGTGCTCTCGGCCCACCCGTTGAAGCTCTCCTTCAGCCGCGACCAGGCCGGGTGCAGGTGACAAGGCCTCTCCGCGTCGCACTGCCCGAACCCGAAGGCGCAGCGCTGGTTGCGCGGATCGAGGTCGGTGGCCTGGAGGATCGTCGAGAACGAGATCTCCCGGGGCTCCTTGAGCAGACGGAACCCGCCGCCATGCCCGCGCTGTGAGCTGACCAGGCCCGCGACCACCAGGCGGCGCATCACCTTGCTCACGTAGTGGCCCGGGATGTTCGCCGCTTCGGCCAGCTCCGCCGAGGGGACAGCAGAGTCCAGATCCGCCCTGGAGGCCAAGTAGGCCATCGCCCTGAAGGCGTACTCGGCGGTCTGATTCAGCAGCATCGAGCCCTCGATGATCCGGAGCAGGGTTCCGTCCCCCAGCCTCTATCCACTCTCCCCATCACAATAAACATCGATCAGTGGACTTATACATCCGGAAATGGAGAAAGCCATGCTGCTGAGCGTGCTGCTGTCCTGCGTCACCAAGACCGTAGAGATCCCGACGGCGCTGGCCGCCGAATCCCGCACAACAGGCGGCTCCGCGGCCGGTGATCTGGGCGCCCCCGTCGGCGATCCCGTCCGAGCCGTGCTGACCCACGCGCCCCAGGTCCCGCCCCCGACCGGACGAACCGAGCCCGCCAAGGTCATCGTCGAGCTCGAGGTCGAGGAGAAGGTCATGCCCATCTCCGAGGGCGTCGACTACACGTTCTGGACCTTCGGCGGCGAGGTCCCCGGCGAGTTCATCCGCATCCGTCAGGGCGACACGGTGGAGTTCCACCTGCAGAACCACCCCGACAGCAAGATGCCGCACAACATCGACCTGCACGCGGTGAGCGGCCCCGGGGGCGGAGCGGCGAGCAGCTTCACGGCCCCGGGCCACGAGTCGCAGTTCACCTTCAAGGCGCTCAACGCTGGCATCTACGTCTACCACTGCGCCACCGCGCCGGTGGGCATGCACGTCGCCAACGGCATGTACGGCCTGATCCTGGTCGAGCCCCCCGAGGGCCTGCCGCCGGTCGATCGCGAGTACTACGTGATGCAGGGTGACTTCTACACGGTCGGCAAGTACCACGAGAAGGGCCTGCAGCCCTTCGACATGCAGAAGGCCATCGAGGAGAACGCGACCTACGTCGTCTTCAACGGCAGCGAGGGCAGCCTGGTCGGCGACAAGGCGCTGCACGCCGAGGTCGGCGACACCGTGCGCCTGTTCGTCGGCAACGGCGGCCCCAACCTCGTCTCGAGCTTCCACGTCATCGGCGAGATCTTCGACAAGGTCTACACCGAGGGCGGCAGCTTCGCGCAGGAGAACGTGCAGACCACGCTCATCCCCGCCGGCGGCGCCACGATGGTCGAGTACCACGTCGAGGCCCCGGGCACCTACATCCTGGTCGACCACAGCATCTTCCGAGCCTTCAACAAGGGCGCGCTCGGCATGATGAAGGTCGAGGGCGACGCCCAGCTCGAGATCTACTCGGGCAAGGAGGTCGACTCGGTCTACCTGGCCGAGAAGGCCGCGAGCAGGCAGTCCATCGTGACCGCCTCGGCAGAGCTGGCCGCGGGCGAGGTCAGCAAGGAAGCCCAGATCGCCGCGGGCTCCTCGCTCTTCGCGGGCACCTGCTCGACCTGTCACCAGGGCAACGGCGCGGGCATCCCCGCGGTCTTCCCGCCCCTGGCCGGGAGCGACTTCCTGAACGCCGACCCCGAGCGCGCCATCAGCGTGGTGCTCAACGGCCTGTCCGGCCCGGTCACCGTCAACGGCGACGACTTCAACTCGGTCATGCCGCCGATGAGCAACCTGAACGACGACGAGGTCGCGAACATCCTGACCTACGTCTACGACTCCTGGGACAACGCGGGCCACCAGGTCACCGCTCAGCAGGTCGCGGCCGTGCGCTCCGGCACCGACCGTCCCGCGGGCGCGCCCCACTGATGCTGCTGATCGGGCTGATCGCTGCGGCCTCGCTGCCCGGGTTCGTACAGATTCCGGGCGGCGAGCACCGTCCGTTCTACCCGCCCTCGCCCGAGCAGGTCCTCCTGCCGGTCCAGGCCTTCGGCATGGACATCACCCCCGTCACCAACCAGGAGTTCCTGGACTTCCTGCAGCGCGAGCCCAGCTGGCAGGACCCGCCGATCATCCTGGCCGAGGGCCGCTACCTGCAGTCCTGGGCCAGCCCCACGGACCTGGGCGCGCTCGACCCGGGCGCACCCGTCACCGACGTGTCCTGGCACGCGGCGCGGGCCTACTGCCAGGATAGAGGCGGCGACCTGCCGACCGTCACCCAGTGGGAGTTCGCCGCCGACGCCACACAGACCCAGGCCACCGGGGCACGCCAGGACCCCGCCACCCTGAGCCTGATCCTGGACTGGTACGCGCTGCAGGGATCCCCGGGGCCCGTGCGCCAGCGCTCGCCGAACCTCCACGGCCTGTACGACATGCACGGCCTGATCTGGGAGTGGACGCTGGACTTCAACAGCCAGCTGATCTCGAGCGACGCCCGCGAGGCCGGGGACCAGGACCGGGTGCGCTTCTGCGGCGCCGGCGCCCTGGATGCCAGCGACCCCGAGGACTACGCCAGCTTCATGCGCTTCGCCTACCGCTCCAGCCTGACGGCCAACGCCACCACCTCGAACCTGGGCTTCCGATGCGCCTACTCGCGCTGATCGGCCTGGCCTGGTCCACCGACCCGCTGCCCGAGGACAGCCTCTACCAGCTGGATCTCGACCTGACCGCCGCCGACGGCACACAGACCGAGCTGTCCCACTTCCAGGGCCGGCCCGTGCTCATCTCCATGTTCTACGGCGCGTGCCCGCAGGCCTGCCCGATGCTGATCGCCGAGATCGGCCATGTGCTGGACGAGGCCAAGGACGAGGATCTGAGGGTCCTGCTCGTCAGCCTGGCCCCGGAGCAGGACACCCCCGCGCTGCTGACCGAGCTGAGCGAGCGCCACGGCCTCGACCAGGACTGGCTGCTCGTGAGCCCCAAGCCAGGCCAGGAGCGCACGCTCGCCGCCACGCTGGGCATCGCCTACCGCACGATGCCCAGCGGGCACATCAACCACAGCTCCATCCTCACGCTGCTGGATCCGCAGGGCCGCCCCATCGCCAAGGTGGACGGCCTCGGCCAGTCGCACGCTCCGATCCTCGAAGCCCTCGATTGACCCCCCGCCCAGGCCCAATTAATAGACCTGAGCATCTATAGACATAGGAGTCCGCAACATGCTCTCCAAGTCCCAAGCCCGCGTCTTCTTCCTGATCGCGACCCTGGGCTTCTCCGGCGTCTTCCTGGCGCTGACCGTCGACACCCTCTCCCAGGTCCCCGAGCGGTCCCACGAGGACGCCATGACGGACTCCGTGGTCCGCGGCAAGAACATCTGGGAGTCCAACAACTGCATGGGCTGCCACACCATCCTCGGCGAGGGGGCCTACTACGCCCCCGAGCTCACGCTGGCCTACGAGCGCCGCGGCCCCGAGTGGCTGCGCGCCTTCCTGAAGGACCCCCAGGCGATGTACCCGGGGCGCCGCAAGATGGTGCAGTACGACTTCACCGAGGACGAGATCACCGACGTGATCGCCTTCCTGAAGTGGAT
>CALGIB010000646.1 GCA_937915955.1 uncultured Pseudomonadota bacterium | reverse complement strand
CCCGAGCACGCCGAGCGCGCCCGCGAGCTGGCCGCCTGGACCCCCGACCAGGACCTGAAGGTCGTCGAGGTGGGGCACCTGGCTCGCTTCCTGGCCGCCGAGGGCGTCTACCTGAGCGAGCTCGAGGCCCAGGGCGTGCCGGTCGACCGGCTGCGCCAGGAGTGGCGGGCCGCCATCCCGTGACTCAGCGGCGCTCGCTCTCCAGCATCGCGAAGCGCAGCATGTCGTGGAAGCCCAGCGCGCTGCGGTACTCCTCTCGCAGCACGCCCTCGCAGCGGAAGCCGAGCTTGGTCCAGAGGTGCAGGCCCTTGCCGTTGTCGCTGCGCACGATGAGCCAGACCTTGTGCAGGCCCAGCTCGCCGAAGGCCTTGTCCAACACCCGCCGGGTGGCCTCCTGGGCCACGCCTCGACCCCAGGCCTCGCGGCAGAGGTTGATACCCAGGCGCGCGTTGCCGGCCGGCCAGTAGATCTTCGCCAGGCCGATCTGGCCCAGGTACTCGTCGCCCTCGAAGATGGACCAGGTCCGATCGGCGCCGCTGTCGATCAGGCCCTGGAGGTAGCTCCGCTCCTCGTCCCGAGTGATCTGCCGGGAGAGCTCGGCGAAGTAGAACGTGACCTCGGGGTCGTTGACCCAGCGCATCACGTGGTCGAGGTGGGCCAGGGCCAGGGGCTCGAGCCGAAGGTTCACGACCGCTTCCGCTCTTCGGCCCGCCGCAGCAAGAAGCGCCGGTGGCGCTCGAGGTCGTCGGCCAGGGGGGCGTCGAAGCGCAGCCTCTCGCCGGTCTGCGGGTGCTTGAAGGCCAGGACGGCGGCGTGCAGCGCCATGCGCCGCAGCGACCGGTCGGACTGGCGGCCGTAGAGCTGGTCGCCCAGGACCGGGTACCCGGACTCGCTCAGGTGGATGCGGATCTGGTGGGTTCGGCCGCTCTCGAGGCGAGCCCGCACCAGGCTGGCGCCCGGCAGGGTCTCGACCAGCGACAGGTGCGTCACCGCGTGCTTGGCCTCCTGCGGAGCGCCGGGCTGGACCGAGGCGCGGAGCCCCGTGTGGGGGTGCCGGCCGAGCATGGTCTCGACGCGTAGGGGCGCCGCCGGGAAGTGGCCGCGGACCAGGGCCAGATACTCGCGCTCGATCTCGCGCTCGGCGAGCAGGTCCTTGAGCAGGCTCTGGGCGGTGAGCGTGCGCGCCACCAGCATCAGGCCCGAGGTGCCCTCGTCGAGGCGATGCACCGGGTGGCAAGCGCCGAAGACCCGAGCCAGCGTGCTGACCATGTTGGCGTCGCTGCCGCGCTTGGGGGCGGCCACGCTGAGCAGGCCCGAGGGCTTCCACACCACCAGCAGGTGCTGGTCCTTGTAGATGACCGCCAGGTCCCGGTTGGGGTGGATGCGAGGCGCGTTGTGGTCGACCTGCACGTCGGCGGGATCGACCTCCCGGCCCGCGTCCGAGGTGGGCACGCCGCGCAGCTTGACCTTGCCCGTCTGCAGCACGCGCTTCTGCGCGCCGCCGCGCAGCCCCAGGGCCTGCAGGTGTTCTCCGAGTGTCACAGGTACCGGACCTCACTGATGACGAAGCTCCGCGTGCCGCCGGGAGCCTGGATGGTGACCTCGTCCCCCTCGGCGCGGCCGATGAGGGCCTCTCCGAGGGGGGACTTGTAGGAGATCGCGCCGCTGGGCAGGTCGATCTCGTCCTCGCCCACGACGCGCACGACCTTCTCGAGGCCGTCGGGGTCCTCGAGCGTGACCGTGGCCGAGAAGCGCACGACGTCGCCCACGACGCTGGCCGGGTCCACGACCTCGATGCTCTCGAGGCGGTTCTTCAGGTAGCGGAGGCGACCGTCGATGCCGCGCAGCCGCTTCTTGCCGTAGATGTACTCGGCGTTCTCGCTGCGATCGCCCAGGCTGGCCGCGTACTGCACCTCAGCCGTCACCATCGGGCGCTCGACCTTGAGCAGGTGCTCGTACTCCGCGACGATGCGCGCGAAGCCGGCGGGGGTGATGTAGCTGGGCATTCCGGCCAGCTAACCCTCGCCGCGGGCTCAGGTGGGCTGCCAGTTGGGCTGGGCGTCCGCGGGCTGGAGGAAGCCGCTCTCCCAGGCCGCGACCTCGAAGGGCAGCGAGGGCATCGGGGAGAGCCCGCACTGCTCCATGTGGTCCATGGCCCAGACGTAGTCGGCGACCCGATGGGCGCCGGCGGGCGCGAGGCTGGAGTTGCCCAGGCCCCAGGGGTTCACGGCGGCCTCGGCGAAGACCGCGCCGTCGTGGCGGCGCTCCTTGAGCCCGCTGATGAAGCGCACGACGTCGATGTCAGCGCCGTAGTGGCTGGACTGGAAGCCCTGCCAGTAGCCGCGCAGCCAGGCCTCCCAGGGCAGCACGCCGACGTCCGCGTCCGCGCGCTCGATGGCCCGGCCCACGCCAGCCAGCAGCCAGCCGGGGAGGCGCTGCTCCAGGGAACCGCGGATGTCGGCGTAGGCGATGTCCGAGTGGTTGGGCGTGCTCTGGTTGAAGCGCTCGAGCGCGCGCACGTTGCCGTCCCGGATCTGCGCCAGCATGCCCACGCCGCTGCGGTCCCAGCCGGTCATCAGCGCCAGGAAGGCCTTGAGCTGCGAGGGCATCAGGAAGGCACCGCCCAGGGCCTGGTCGTAGATGTACTGGCCGCGGTGCGGCGTGCCCGCGCAGGTCACCGAGCGCACCCAGCCGGGGTTCCGGGCCGCCACCGCGCGCGCCACCAGGCCGCCTCGGGAGTGGCCGACCAGGTGCACCTTGTGGCCGCCGGCGACCAGCGGTGCGAGCTGACGCTCCAGGCTGAGCACGCAGGGCTGCAGCGTATCGGCGGGGGGCTGCCAGGCCCGGGTGACCGAGTAGCCCAGGCCCCTCAGCACGCCCGTCCAGCCCCGGAAGTAGACCAGGCCGGGCAGGCCCAGCGCCAGGCGCGTCACCCCCGTGACCCCGGGCACCAGCACCACGCGATGGTTCTTGGGCATGCTACCGGCCTAACCGTTAGCGAAGGCCTCATGCGCGTCCTGGTCACCGGTGCTGGCGTCCGCCTCGGAGCCGCCCTCGCTCGAGGCTTCGCCGAGGCGGGTCACACCCTCGTGCTGCACTACGGTCGCAGCCACGAGCCCGCCCGGGCCCTGGCCGCCGAGCTGGGCGCGGAGCTGATCCAGGCCGATCTCGCCAGCGCCGGGGACTGCGCGCGGCTGGCCGAGCAGGCGGGGCCGGTGGAGCTGCTGATCAACAACGCGGCGATCTGGCCTCGGCAGGACGTGCGGGACATCACGCTGCAGGACTGGGAGCGCACCCAGGCCGTCAACCTGCGCGCGCCCTTCCTGCTGACCCAGGCCCTGCTCCCCAGCCTGAGCTCGGTGATCAACATCGCGGACATCGGCGGCCAGCGGCCCGTGCCCGGCTACGCGCACTACTCGGTCAGCAAGGCCGGCCTCATCATGCTGACCCGGGCGCTGGCCGTGGAGCTGGCCCCGCGCGTGCGCGTGAACGCCCTGGCTCCGGGGACCCTGCTGCTGCCCGAGGGCGTGGCCGCCGAGCAGGTGACCTCGAGGATCCCGATGGGCCGCCTCGGCAGCGCCCAGGACCTGGTCCAGGCGGCGCTCTACCTGGCCGACGCGCCCTACGTGACCGGCCAGGTGCTGGCCGTCGACGGCGGCAAGTCCCTGTGGGGACCGCTGTGAGGGACCTCGCATGAAGACCTCGATCTACCTGGACGAGCTGCGCGTCGAGTGCCTCATCGGCTGCCTCGAGCGCGAGCGCATCGAGCCGCAGGTCCTCCGCGTGGACCTGGAGCTGGAGCTGGACGCCAGCGAGGCGATGGCCCACGACGACCTGGCCCGGACCTTCAAC
>CALGIB010000645.1 GCA_937915955.1 uncultured Pseudomonadota bacterium | reverse complement strand
GGCGCGGTCCCAGGTCGCGGCTTGGGCCGGGGGGCGCCCCCGCGAGGTCATCTTCACCGGGGGCGCGACCGAGGCCAATCACCTGGCGCTGCGTGGGCTGCAGCGGCCCGGGCGACCGCTCATCTCGGCCATCGAGCACCCCAGCGTCGTCGAGCCCGCCGCGCTGCTCGGCGCGGAGGTGGTCCCCGTCGACGCCGAGGGACGCCTGGACCTCCCCGCGCTGGAGCGCCTGCTCGAGCGGCCGACCTCGGTGGTCAGCGTGATGGCCGCCAACAACGAGACCGGGGTGATGCAGGACATGCCCGCCATCGCGCAGCGGGTGCACGCCGCGGGCTCGCTGCTGCACGTGGACGCCGCGCAGGTCGTGGGTCGGCTGCCCTGCCCGGCGGGCTGGGACCTGCTGACCCTGACCGCCCATAAGGCGGGCGGGCTCAAGGGCGTCGGCGCCCTGCTCGTGCGCGAGGGCATCCCGCTGAGCCCCCAGGTGGTCGGAGGCGGTCAGGAGAGGGGGCGCCGCTCGGGCACCACCAACGCGGGCCCCATCGCCGGCCTCGGCGTGGTGGCGACCCTGTCCCACGGCGCGGAGATCCGGGCGCTCCGCGACAAGCTGCAGTCCGCGGCGGTGGCCCTGGGGGGGGTGGTGACCAGCAAGGGCGCGCCCCGCCTGCCAAACACGCTGAACGTGCGCTTCCCGGGCATCCCCGGCGATCTGCTCGTGACCGCGATGGACCTCGAGGGCGTCTGCCTGTCCGCCGGATCGGCCTGCCACTCGGGCGCGGCCACCGCCAGCGCCGTGCTTCGGGCCATGGGCATCCTGACCGCGGACGCGGTGCGCTTCTCCCTGGGCTGGGACACCGGGGGAGACGACGTGGACGGAGCGATCATCGCTTTGCAGGCCGTGCTTCCCCGCCTGCGGCGCGAGCTGTAGTGCGCGCTTGACTTTGGCTTGACATGCCTCATAGTCTCGGTTCGAGGCCTGGAGGGGTGCAGATGATCGCGCTGGCGCTGATGGCATGTGGCGATTCCATGGAGAGCACGGCCGCGCTGTCGCCCGGCGCCGAGTGGGAGCGCTCGGACAGCGCGGACAGTGGCCGGCCCGAGGGGGCGACCGTGGAGCTGAGCATGGCCGAGGCCCTCGAGGTTCCCAGCGATCTGAGCGCCGACCACGTCGGTCGCCGCCTGACGCTCGGGGACCTCGACGGAGATGGTCAGCCCGAGCTCCTGCTGTCCGCCGGCTCGGCGCTGGTGCTGGTCGACTCCCTGGAGGGGCCGGTCTCGGAGCAGCCGAGGGTGGCGCTCGCGGACGCGGGGCTGCTGATCCAGGCGGTGCACGCCGGAGATCTGGATCAGGACGGCCGGGACGAGGTGCTGCTGAGCGCCTCGGGCGAGCTGGACTGGGGGCTGACGTTGCTGCGCGACGGCGAGCTTCAGTCCGTGGACCCGCCCAGCTGCGATGAGGGCGTCGTCTGCGGCCACGGCGTGGGCCTCTTCGAGCTGGATCAACAGGCTGGGGCGGAGCTGGTCTTCACGCGCGCTGGGCTCGAGGCCTCCTCGGTCGAGGTCTGGCCCCAGGCGCAGCGCGAGCAGGCCTGGTCCATCGGGGTCGAGGGTCCCTCGGCGCTGGGCCACCGCGAGGCCATGGCCGCGCTGGACGTGGACGGCGACGGCCTCGGAGACCTCGTGCTCGGGGACCATCGTCGGCCGGGCGCCTCGGGCGGCCCCTCCGGGACCGTTGAGCTCGTCCTGGGGGGCGCCTCCCAGGACCTGCTGCTGCCCGAGGACGCGGACGCCTCGGTGGACCACACCTGGGCCGACACCAACGAAGGCTTCGGCATGGCCGTGGACGCCGTCGACCTGGACGGGGACGGCTACGCCGAGCTGATCTCCGGCTCGGCCGAGGCCGAGGATGGCCGGGGCTTCGTCTCGGCCTTTTCGGCCCAGGGGCACATCACCAGCCGCGACGCGCTCGCCTCCTACGAAGGGCCCGAGCCGGATGCCCGGGTGGGCTACACGGTGACCACCTGCGCCGATGGCGACGGCGCGGTGGTGGTCGCTGGCACCCACGGACGCCTCGAGGGAGAGGCCGGCGTCTTCGTGCTCGAGGTCGACCCCGGGGTGAGTGAGCTGCAGCCGCGGCTGCTCCACGTCCTCCACGAGGACGCCCTCGGCATCGGAGAGCTGGTCTGCGCCCCCAATGTCCTGGGCGTCGAGGACCACCCCCTGGTCAGCTCCGCGGACGAACTGCACGAGCTCGGAGGCGCGCTTCTGCTGAGGACCAGCCTGGAGTGAGCCCCTCGGGTTAGCACGCCCCGATGAGCTGTCTGGACCGAGGTCTCGCGTGAGGATCGTCGCCGCGATGAGCGGGGGCGTGGACTCGTCCGTGACGGCCGCGCTGCTCGCCGAGCAGGGTCACGAGGTCATCGGCGTGCACATGAAGCTGCACGACAGCCCCGACCCCGCCCCCGGCAGCAAGACCTGCTGCGGCCTCGACGACGCCCTGGACGCCCGCGCGGTGTCCGACCGGCTGGGCATCCCCTTCCACGTGATGGATCTGCGCCAGGCCTTCCGCAAGGCCGTGATGGACGAGCTCGCCGAGACCTACGCCGCCGGCCGCACGCCCAACCCCTGCATCCAGTGCAACGGCGTGCTCAAGTTCCAGGTCCTGCTCCAGCGGGCCCTGGCCCTGGGTGCCGAGGCGCTGGCCACCGGCCACTACGCTCGCATGGAGGACGGCCGCCTGCTGCAGGCCGTGGACGTGCACAAGGATCAGTCCTACTTCCTGTTCCCCATGAGCGAGAAGGCCCGCCAGAAGACGCTCTTTCCGCTGGGCGGGCTCAACAAGGCCCAGGTCCGCGAGCACGCCGAGCGCCTGGGCCTGGTCACGGCCGACAAGCCCGAGAGCCAGGAGATCTGCTTCATCCCCGACAACGACCACGCCGCCTTCGTCGCGCGGGCCCGCCCGGATCTGGACGGCGCCGGCGAGATCGTCGACGCCAGCGGTCGCGTGCTGGCCCACCACGACGGGTACTGGCGCTTCACCATCGGCCAGCGTCGGGGGCTCGGCGTGTCGATCGGCCAGGCGGCCTACGTGCAGGCCATCGAGCCCGAGACCCGCCGCGTCGTGGTCGGCGGCGGCGAGGACCTCTGGCACCACGGGCTCCAGGTCTTCTCCTGGCAGTGGCACCGGCGCCCCCGGGCCGACGAGGCCCTCAGCGCGCGCATCCGTCACCGCGGCGAGCGCGTGCCCTGCCGACTCGAGGGCGAGCGGCTGATCTTCGAGCGCCCGGTGTGGGCCGTGGCACCGGGTCAGGCGGCGGTGCTCTACAGCGGTGACGAGGTCCTGGGGGGCGGCTGGATCCGCCGGTCCCTGGACGAGGAGGACGCGTGAACGAGCTCCAGGAGCGCCTGAGCTACAGCTTCCAGGACGGCGGACTGCTCGAGCAGGCGCTGACCCATCGCTCCTTCTCCGAGGAGAGCGCCCAGCAGCCGCCCCACAACGAGCGGCTCGAGTTCCTCGGGGACGCCGTGATCGAGCTGGCCACGACCCAGCTGCTCTTCCGCGAGCTGCCCGCCGCCAGCGAGGGCGACCTGTCCCGGATCCGCGCCAGCCTGGTGCGCACCGGGTCCCTGGCCGAGCTGGGGCGCACCTGGCG
>CALGIB010000644.1 GCA_937915955.1 uncultured Pseudomonadota bacterium | reverse complement strand
CTGGCCCCTCGCGCGGTGGCGGTGACCGTGCCGGGCTCGAAGCTGTCGCTGAGGGCTCGGGCCGAGGGGTGGCTGGGCGAGCTGCCGCTGTGGGACTGGGTGGGCGGTCGCACCTCCATCGGTGGGGCCGTCGGCCTGCTGCCGATGGCCTTGATGGGCCAGGACTTCCGCGCCTTCACGAGGGGGCTGGCGGCCTGTGACGCGGCGACCCGTCGTCGTCGGGCGAACCCCGCGGTGACGCTCGCGGCGGCCTGGCACCGGGCTCAGCGTGAGCGGGCCCGCGCCATGGTGGTCCTGCCCTACCGGGACGGCCTGCAGCTGTTCTCGCGCTACCTCCAGCAGCTCGTGATGGAGAGCGTCGGCAAGGACGGCCAGGGCCTGACGGTCTACGGGAACAAGGGCTCGACGGACCAGCACGCCTATGTGCAGCAGCTCCGGGACGGCCCGAATGACTTCTTCGCCACCTTCGTGTGGGCTGGCCTGGACGACGCAGGGGTCGAGGTCGAGCCGGGGGTGCGAACGGGGGACTACCTGCTCGGCTTCCTGCTGGGCACGCGTCGCGCGCTGGGAGAGGTCGGCAAGGGCAGCCTCACCATCACGCTCGAGCGCCTGGACGCCTACCACCTGGGTGTGCTGGTGGCCCTGTACGAGCGCGCCGTCGGGCTGTACGCCTCGGTGCTGGGCGTGAACGCCTACGACCAGCCGGGGGTCGAGGCGGGGAAGGTGGCGGCGGGCGAGCTGCTGGAGCTGCAGGCCCGGCTGCTCGCGGGAGAGCCGCTGCCCACGGACGACGACGTCGAGCTGCTTCGGGCCCACCTCGAGCGCACCGGCCGGGCCTGACCGGCGGCCGCGGATCGCGACATCATCGTCACGCCTTCGGAACCGAGGCGGGGATAGGACCCTGCGGTCCTTGGCGAGTGCCTCGAAAGGACCCTCCCAACGCCCGATCGGAGACTCCGCTCGATGTCAGCCGCCGCCCGCTTCGCCGCCATCCAGACCGCCAACTCTCGCAAGCCTCGGCAGTTCCAGCGTCAGCAGCGCGAGGGTCGCACGCTGAGCGTCAGCGAGCTGTTTGGCCAGAACACCTTTGACCTCGCCCGCATGAAGCAGAAGCTGCCGAAGTCCGTTCATCGTCGGCTCACGGCGGTCGTCCGCGAGGGCGCCCCGCTGCAGCCCGAGGACGCGGCGGTGGTCGCCCACGCCGCCAAGGAGTGGGCGCTCGAGAACGGCTGCACGCACTTCACGCACTGGTTCCAGCCGATGACCGGCGCGACCGCCGAGAAGCACGACGCCTTCTTGGACCTGGACGACCAGGGCAACGCCATCGAGCGCTTCAGCGGCTCGGCCCTGATCCAGTCCGAGCCCGACGCCAGCAGCTTCCCGAGCGGCGGGATGCGGAGCACCTTCGAGGCCCGCGGCTACACGGCCTGGGACCCCTCGTCGCCGATGTTCATCCGCGAGGGTGTCAACGGCAAGACCCTCTGCATTCCCTCGGCCTTCATCAGCTACACGGGCGAGGCGCTGGACAAGAAGACCCCGCTGCTGCGCTCGATGCAGGCCATCGACAAGGCCGCCAACGAGCTGCTCGCGGTGCTGGGCCTGCCCGCCAGCCGCGTCACGGCGACCCTGGGCTGCGAGCAGGAGTACTTCCTGGTCGACCGCGCCTACTGGTCCCTGCGCCCCGACCTGGCCATCGCCGGGCGCACGGTCTGCGGCGCGCCGCCCCCCAAGGGGCAGAGCCTGGACGATCACTACTTCGGTGCGATCAGCAGCCGGGTGCTGGCCTTCATGTCCGAGGTAGAGCAGGAGCTCTACAAGCTGGGCGTTCCGGCCAAGACCCGCCACAACGAGGTCGCCCCCGGGCAGTTCGAGCTGGCGCCGATCTTCCGGGAGGCCAACGTCGGCGTCGACCACAACCAGCTCATCCAGAGCGTGCTGAAGACGGTCGCGGTCCGACACGACTACAAGGTCCTCCTGCACGAGAAGCCCTTCGCGGGCATCAACGGCTCGGGAAAGCACAACAACTGGTCGCTGTCGGACTCCGAGGGGGAGAACTGGCTCGAGCCCGGTGACGACCCCCACGACAACCTGCGCTTCCTGGCTGTGCTCGCCAGCGTGCTGCTGGGCGTCTTCCGTCACGGCGGTCTGCTCCGCGCCGCGGTCGCCAGCCACGGGAACGACTTCCGACTGGGCGCCAACGAGGCGCCGCCGGCCATCATGAGCTGCTTCCTCGGCGGCATGCTGACCCGCATCTGCGACGCCATCGTCGCCGGCGACGCGCTGCCCCAGAACCCCCAGCAGGCGCTGCTCGAGCTCGGCGTGGCCAAGCTGCCCAAGGTCGCGCAGGACAACACGGACCGCAACCGCACCAGCCCGATGGCGTTCACCGGCAACAAGTTCGAGTTCCGCGCGGTCGGCAGCACGCAGAACCCGGCCTGGCCGATGACGGTGATGAACACCATCGTCGCCGACGGAATGCGTCAGATCTGCACCTGGGCCGAGCAGGATGGCGGCGGCGACATCGGGGCCTTCTCTGCCATCCGGCGGGCGCTGACCGAGGGGGGCGCCGCCCGCTTCGAGGGCGACGGCTACAGCCAGGAGTGGGTGGCCCGCGCGGAGAGCCGGGGCCTGAAGAACCTGACCAAGACCCCCGAGGCGCTGGACGAGCTGCGCGAGGACGCTGCGGTGAAGCTCTTCTCCGACCACGGCGTGCTCAGCCCGGCCGAGCTGGAGTCCCGCTTCAACGTGCTCACCGAGCAGTACGTGACCCAGGTGGGCATCGAGGTCGACACGGCCACGCTCATCGCGGACACGATGATCCTGCCGGTGGCCTTGGCCGAGCGCGCGCGCCTGGCCCAGGGCCTGTCCAGCCTGCTGGACCTGGCCAGCAAGGGCGTAGCGATCGAGGCCGGTCCCGAGCACGACCGGCTGACCCGGATCTCCACGTTGGTGCAGCAGATGACCGCGGCGCGGGCCGCCCTGGACGTGGCTGTCGCCGAAGCCGGGCACGACCCCCACGCCTGCGCCAGGAAGGTCGGGCCGGCGCTGGAGGAGCTGCGGGCCGCTATAGACGGGCTCGAGGGCGTGGTCGAGGACGAGGCGTGGCCGCTGCCGAAGTACCGCGAGATGCTGTTCGTTGTCTAAGGAGGGGGACTCGCGAGGGTCTCTTCTGGAGGGGGGCTCGCGCCCCCCTTGCGTCCCTACGGCGCTGCGCGCCTCCGGTC
>CALGIB010000643.1 GCA_937915955.1 uncultured Pseudomonadota bacterium | reverse complement strand
GGACGCTCCACAAGCGACCCTGCCTCCAACCGCCTCGCCATCGCACAACACTCGATTATGAGGCGATGTTCGCCGCAGGCGCTATGTCATGCGTTTTGGTGGTGGGAGCGGAGGTGCTGTGCGGGCCATTCCGGGTCAATCCGGGTGGAATACCCGCACAACCCGCACAGGTTGACGGGTGTTGAGATCGCCCCCTGGCTGTTCACGTAGGACCGGCGGTCCGAGTCCTCTCCGGCTCCCCTGAGCAGATCGTAGACAGAACTTGGGCGACCACCTGCCGGGCGGGCGGGTCGTGGTGGGTCGGTAGTAGCCTGGAACGGCTGGCTCAAGACCGGCGCCCTGGGCAGGACAGTCCCCGAAGGCAACATGAATCGACCGCGAGTGGCAGGTTCAGATCGGCTGCTGCGCTCCGAGGGGAGAGAGCCCGGTCAGCGAACCCACAGGACGACATCGTCAGTCGAGCCAATGTCGGCGTTGCAACTGGTGTACTGGGTGTCGATGGAGATCCCCATTCCTGCCGCCGCGTAGCCCACAGTCGAACTGGAGAAGGTGCGGACCGCCCACTTGGCGCTGAATCCGTCCGGATGGGCCTCCCCGGCCAATTGGCCGTCCTCCTGCATCACGCTGACCACGCATAGTTCGGGCTGTGGGTTCCAAGCGGAAATGTCCAGATTGCTGCTGTCGGGGCTGCCCCTCGGGGATGGGGAGGCCGGTGATCCACAGCCGGAGCGGGCCTCGTACTCGGACGAGAAGAGGTCGCGCGCCGTCATTGCAGAGCCGCTGACGTACACTGAGCGATTGGAGGAATCGCTGGCCAAGCTCAGCATGAACTCCGTGGCATCCACTTCGCTGTACGACAGGAGTTTGGCCGTACCGCAGCCGGGAACGACGTCATCTTCGGACACGGTTGACCCAGTGGTCCAGTCTGAAGAGTTGTACCGGAACCTGTCGCTGCCCGCGAGCGCCTGGGCAACCATCGTCCAGCCGCCACCATCTACGCCCATCTCACAGTAGGCGACGTAGGCGTCGCTTGTGCTTCCGCTGGAGAGCCAGTAGACGCCCGACGTCGTCTCACCTGCCGAACGGGCTGCTTCGCAGGAGACGTACGAGTTTCCGGTGCTGTTCAGGGGGTCGGCGGAGCAGTCGTCGTCGTCCCCGGTGTCGTCGTCGTCCCCGGTGTCGTCGTCGTCCCCGGCGTCGTCGTCCCCCGCCGAACCGTCACCGACATCATCTGGGTCGCATGTGCCGTCGAACCCGTCGGCGTTGAACTGGTACTTGACGCTGCCCGACTTGCCACCCCAGGTCCCCTTGATGGTGACCTCGTGGATTCCTGCTCGGCTCGGGCTGCAATAGACCAGCGAGTAGAAGCTCTTCGACTCGTCAGCGACCGATGCGGCCACCTCTGCGAAGGCCGCAGAGACGTCCTCTGCCCCACCTGCGTACACAGTCCCCGACTTGCCGATCTTGTTCAGGAAGGTCCGGTCCACCTCGCCGCCCAGGCCGATGGAGTAGACGTCATGGCTGGAACTCTTCACGCGGGCAACGGCGTCGTCCGCAGAAGCACGGCCCGCACGGTCGGTGCCGTCGGTGAAAACGACGACTGAACCGGCGAAGATACGCGGCGACTCATCCGCGATGTCGTCCAGCAGCCCGAGCGTGTCGATGACAGCGCCGTTGAGGTTCGTGCTGGGGTCGCAGTCATCGGTGTCGCAGGCGGTCTCCAGCGACTCGATTCCGGCCCGCAACACGGCCAGGTCATCGGTGACCTCGACTACAGGGATGATGTCCTCTCGGCCATCGAATCGGTAGATGCCGACCTCCGACACCTCGGTAGTGGCTTCCACGTAGGCCACAGCAGCATCCTGGAGGGCGCTGAGGTTCCCTGACTCAAGAATGGAACCCGACATGTCGAGCAACAGGATCGACACGAGCCGGAACTGCGCCTTCGGGTTCAGGATGGTCTGCTGGCTCTCATACTCGGAGACAAGCTCGCCGTCCTCCAGAATCTCGAAGTCGGCCGACTCCATCCCCCCTGCGGGCGCGCCGCCCGAGCCATGCGCCGTGAAGCTCACGATGACAGCGCCCTCGGGCGTCGTGTCACCGTCGAGCAGATCGAGGTTCAGACACCCGGCTGACGAGGCCAGAAGTCCGACGGCGAGAAGAGAAGAGTACAGACGCATCGGATACCCCCGGTCGGCAGGGAGGACGCTCCCTGGACCGCCCCCACCCTACATGTGGGGAGGAGCAGCGCGCACCCTCGATGCCGGCTCTGCCCCAGGGCCACCGCCCTCCGCACCATGCTGACGGACGCGCCCCTGCCACTCACGCGGCATGATGCTCCCGTGCGGCGCACGGCGCCGAGCACCAGGTCATCTGGCCTGGACCCGATCCGAAATGGAAGGCGAAATAGGCGCCCGCTGGGTCCTGAGGTCGCAGGTTCATCCTGGGGAGCATCAAGCTCGCGGCACCTCATCCAGGCCGAAGCAGGTGTCGAGCTACCGGCAGATGGCGCCTCTGAGTTGACGCCAGCGGCCGGTGCATCACTGGGGCATGGGGGGAGAAGCCGTCAGGCCGATCCGTGAGTCTATCGAGGGCGCCCTGGCCCTGTGAAGTCCCTGGCTTTGGCCGAAATCGCCAAGATCCACTTCCTTCACGGGTGCCCTTCGGTGCG
>CALGIB010000642.1 GCA_937915955.1 uncultured Pseudomonadota bacterium | reverse complement strand
CCCGAGGTCAATGCGACCGAATTCGTCGCACACATGGCGCAGATCAGCGGACTTCCCGCCGCCGCCGCGCGCGAACGAGCGTCCGAGGCGCTCCGCCATGCCGGACTGTTCGAGGCCCGCTACCGATCGATCGCCGGATACTCCACGGGCATGAAGCAACGCGCAAAGCTCGCGCAGGCCCTCGTGCACGACCCGAAGCTGGTGTTCCTCGTGGTGGACAACCTGTTCGGCAGCACCAAGCTGATCCCGCACCTCCAGAACAGCCCGATCGGGCGCCGGAACGACCTGGTCGTGGTCTCGCCGGACGCCGGCGGTGTCGAGCGCGCCCGCTACTTCGCCAAGGCCCTGGGCTGCGGCCTGGCCATCGTGGACAAGCGGCGCAGCGGTCCCAACGTCGCCCACGTCATGCACATCATCGGCGAGGTGAAGGACAAGTACGCCATCCTGGTCGACGACATGATCGACACGGCCGGGACGCTCACGAAGGCGGCCACGGCGATCATCGAGGACGGCGCCAAGGGCGTGATGGCCACGGCGACCCACGCGGTGCTCTCCGGGCCTGCCGCCCAGCGCATCAAGGACAGCCCCCTCGACGAGGTGGTCGTGACCGACAGCATCCCGCTGAGCGAGGCCGCTGCGAGCACGGGCAAGATCACCGTCTGCACGGTCTCGGACCTGCTGGCCGAGGCGATCCGGTCCATCCATCACAGCGACAGCGTGAGCCGCCTGTTCACGACGACTCTGGGTTGACGCGGGGAAGCGGAGTCGATAGACGCGGGCCGTCTCGACGGGACCCCGTATGGAGGTTCCGCTCGAATCCGCCGTGTCTGTCGGGTTCGGGGGCAAAGCCACGCCGGTGGCGCTAGCCTTCCGTTCCCCGGAGTCCAAGACGACACGCGCGCACCCGGCCATTTTGGCTCTAGGGTGAAACCAACTGACCTGGCGAGTGGACCCCGCCCCCCCAGGAATCTGATGGACGCGACTCCGCTGCAGGCTGAAGCCCGCACGCAGTTCGGCAAGGGCGCTGCGCGCAAGCTGCGCCGGGCCGGCCGCATCCCCGCCCTCATCTACCGGGCTGGTGGTGAGCCGACCCACATCACGCTGGATCCCGCCGAGCTTCGACTCGTCTACCAGCGCTCGGGCAACCCGAACCAGCTGCTCACCATCGACGTGGGCACCGGCCCCAAGGTGTGTCTCCTGACCGACACGCAGAAGCACCCGGTCAGCCGGGAGCTCCTGCACGCCGACCTCTACGAGGTGTTGGCGGACCAGCTGGTCACGGTCAACGTTCCGGTTCGCCCGAAGGGCAAGTCGAAGGGCATCGTGCTCGGAGGCAAGCTGCAGACGATCCGTCGCGACGTGTCGCTGCGCTGCCTGCCCAAGGCCATCCCGCCCTTCCTCGAGATCGACGTGACCAACGTGGACCTGGGCGGCTTCTACCGCGCCTCGATGGTCACTGCCCCGGAGGGTTGCGAGGTCGTGTTGGACAACGACTACAACATCTTCGCGGTGAAGGGTCGCCGGGTCGCCGTCGAAGAAGCGAGCTAGCCCACGATGTGGTTCGTCGTCGGCCTCGGCAACCCCGGTCGCAGCTACGAGAAGACCCGCCACAACGCGGGCTTTCTCGTCGTGGACCGGCTCGCTGAGCGCTGGGGCATCCGCTGCGACAAGAAGCAGCTGGGCGCCCTGGTCGGCGACGGCGCCATCCGGCATGAGCGCAGCGTGCTCATGAAGCCCCAGGGCTTCATGAACCGCAGCGGCCAGCCGACGAGAAGCATCCTGGGCTTCTACAAGTCCGAGGTCGGAGACATGGTCGTCGTTCACGACGACCTGGACCTGCCCTTCGGGACCGTCCGCCTCAAGAAGGGTGGGGGACATGGCGGCCACAACGGCCTCCGCGACCTCCACAAGCACTTCGGAGGCGGCGACTACCACCGCGTGCGCTTCGGCATCGGCCGGCCCCCCGAGGGCTGGGACCCCGCTGACTACGTGCTCGGCAAGTGGTCCCCCGGTGAACAGGACGGACTCCCGTCCGCGGTCGATCTGGCCGCGGACGCCGTCGAGCTCCTGCTCACCCAGGGACTCACCGTCGCAATGAACACCTTCCACGTCCGCGAGAAGCCTCAGAAGGCCGCAGACGAAGCTCTCGAATCCCCGAACCCGGCCACCTCGGCCGGAGGAGTCAACTGACCGTGGATCCGCTTATCTACGCCATCCCCGGGGCCGGTGTCCTGGCGCTCGCCTACGCAGGCCTCCGTGCCTCCTGGGTGAACAAGCAGCCGGCCGGCAACGAGGTGATGATCGACATCGCCAATCAGATCCAGGAAGGCGCGATGGCCTTCCTGGCCCGCGAGTACAA
The DNA here is from genome assembly GCA_937915955.1 of uncultured Pseudomonadota bacterium. Lineage (GTDB taxonomy): Bacteria > Myxococcota_A > UBA796 > UBA796 > CAJQPC01 > JAAESX01. Next base: position 355 of record CALGIB010000642.1, on the reverse strand, counting down.
GGTGCTCGCTGGCTTCGTGGCCGTGGTCGCCGTTCTCCTGGGCGGCGCGAACTACTTCGGCACGGGGGAGGGGCAGCACCCGCTCATCGCGCTGAGCTTCGTTGTCGGCGCCGGCACCTCGGCCCTGGCCGGCTACGCCGGGATGCGCATCGCGACCAACGCGAACGTGCGCACCACTCAGGCCGCCACCAAGAGCCTCCCCGAGGCCCTGCAGGTCGCGTTCCGCGGGGGCACGGTCATGGGCATGTCGGTCGTCGGCCTGGCCATCCTCGGCCTGTCCGGTCTCTACATCGCCTACACCAACATCTTCGATGGCAACCTCGCCATCATCATGAACGTCCTGACGGGCTTCTCG
>CALGIB010000641.1 GCA_937915955.1 uncultured Pseudomonadota bacterium | reverse complement strand
CTCTCGGTGGGCATGGCGTCCAGGATCTGGCGAGGGAGGCCGCTCAGCGCCTCGCTCAGCGCGGCGTCGTCGACCAGGGCGCGGGGCAGCAGGGCCTCGCGGGGCCCCAGACGCACCAGCTCCTCGATCAGGACCTGCTCCGAGGGGGGCTCGGTGACGCGGAGATCGCCGGTGCTGACGTCCAGACAGCCCAGACCCCAGCGGTCCTGGTCACGACACACCGCCACCAGCCAGCAGGCCTCGCGGGGGGCCAGCTCCTCGGGGTCGAGGGTGAGGCCGGGGGTGACCACCCGGACGATCTCGCGCCGGACCAGGCCCTTGGCCAGCTTGGGATCCTCGACCTGGTCGGCGATGGCGACCTTGAGCCCCTGCTCCACCAGGGTGCGCACGTAGCCGCGGGCCGCGTGGTGGGGAACGCCGGCCATCGGGATGGAGTCCGGCGAGCCCTTGTTCCGGCTGGTCAGGGTCAGCTCGAGCAGCTCGGAGCAGACCTTGGCGTCCTCGAAGAAGACCTCGTAGAAGTCGCCCATCCGGAAGAACAGGATGGCGTCGGGGACCTGGGCCTTGAGCTCCAGGTACTGGCGGAACATGGGGGTGTCGGTCGAGGCCATGACCGGACTACTCTCGAGCCATGCGCGCCGCGTAGAAGGCGTCCTCGTCCCCCGCGGGCGGGGCGGTGAGGAGCTCGGTCTCGAGCACATATCCCGCGTGCGCGGCCAGGAAAGCCGCGACCTGCTCGCTGCCCTCCTCGGGCTCTGGGCTGCACACGGCGTAGACCAGCACGCCCCCCGGGGCGACCTGCTGGGCGGCGCCGGCCAGCACCTGCTCCTGGATCAGCGACATGGCGAGCAGATCGGTGGGCTTGCGGCTCCAGCGGACCTCGGGGTGACGCCGCGTGGTGCCCAGGGAGGTGCAGGGGGCGTCCACCAGGACGGCGTCGAAGAGGCCCAGATCGCAGGGCCTGGTCCAGTCCTGCGCGCACACCCGCGCGGTGAGCTGCACCCGCTCCAGGTTCTCCTCGAGCCGATGGAGCCGACGCTTGCTGCGGTCGGTGGCGGTGACCTCGGCGCCCTGGCTGGCCAGGCGCATCGTCTTGCCGCCGGGGGCCGCGCAGGCATCCAGGACGCGCATCCCCGGGGCCGCGCCCACCAGATCGGCGACCGCGGCGGAGGCCGGATCCATCACCCAGAAGCTGCCCTGGTCGAAGCCGGGCAGGTCCGGGACCCGCCCCGCGTCCCGCAGGTGGAAGACCCCAGGCACAGGCTGGCCCTGGACCAGGGCCGGGGTGCCGCCGGGCCAGCCCTGGCTGGGGTCCTTGAGGCAGACCGACAGCGGAGAGGGCTCGTCCAGGCGCGCCAGCCACTCCAGCGCGGCCTGCTCCCCCACCCGCTCGGTCCAGCGCTTCACGATCCAGTCGGGGTGGTTGGGCAGCGCCGGCAGCTCCTGGCCCTGGACCTTGCGGAGGACCGCGTTGACCAGGCCCGAGGCCCGCCCCTTGCGGAGGCGTCGGGTCAGCTCGACGGCCTGATCCACCGCGGCGTGGGTGGCGGTGCGGCTGGAGACGAGCTCGAAGGCCCCGATGCGCAGCACGCTGCGGACGCTGCGGTCCAGCTTGCCCTTCACGTGCGGGTTGATCAGCGCGTCCAGCTGGCAGCGATGCCGCAGCACCCCCATGGCCAGGTGGCGGGCCAAGGCGCCGTCCACGCCCTTGACCTGCTCGAGGCGGGGCTCGACGCGGCCGCCCTCCTCGACATCGAGCAAGGCCCGCGCGGCGGCCAGGCGACCGGGGTTCAGGCTCACGGGGACTCGCGGTCGAGCAGCTGGGCGTCCACCATGAAGCGCAGGTTGTCCAGGCTGCGGCTGCCCCGCAGGCGGTAGCCGTCCACGAACACCGTCGGCGTGCTGCGGACGCCCCAGGCCTGGGCCTGTTCGACGTGGACCTGCACATCGAGCACGTAGAGCGTGATCTGCGTCGGGTAGGCCTCGCGCAGCTGCTGCATCGTGTCGTCGTAGGCCGTCGAGGCCGGGTTCCGATCATCCACGGCGATCACGACGGGCAGGGTTCCGGCGCCGCGACCCTCGAGCCCGCTGAGATCCAGATCGATCCAGGGCTCGTGGAAGGCGCAGAGATCGTAGATGTCGGAGGCCGGCAGGCCCTGTCCGGCCAGGCGAACGCAGCGCTGCGCCAGCCCGGCGGTGTTCTCGCACCCGGCGGGGGGCTGGAGCGCGCAGTCCGCCAGCGAGGTGCCCTGCTCGAGGCAGGCGGGGCAGCTGCCGGGGGCGGCGTTGATCACGCTCAGCGCCACCTGCTGCTGGCCGGGATCCAGGTCCCGGAAGACGTCCCAGGGCAGCGTGGTGTGCGCGCTGGCGGCGACGAGCTCACGCCCGTCCGGGCGCAGGGGCTTGCTGAGGTCGATGGTCACCGGCGTAGAGGCCGGCGTGGCGTCCACCTGAGGCGGCGGAGCCGAAGGAGCGGCCGGCTCGACGGAGCGACCGCAGGCCATCCAGAGCAGCAGCATCAGACCCAGTCGTCGTCGCTGCTGCTGCCCCGGGACGAGACGACCTGATCGATGCGCGTCGAGTCACGGCGGATGCGCCAGCCGCGAACCAGGCCCCAGACGACCCCGACGCCCAGGCCGATGGCCGCGCTGCCGAAGCAGAGCCAGGGCACGGGCCAGGGCTGGGCCAGCTCGCTGCCCCAGAAGCCCAGGTTCAGGGACAGCTGCGCCTGCCACTCCGAGTTCTGGGTGACGAAGGCCGTGACGACCGCAGCCACGAGCCCGAGCACGACGAGCCACCCGACGACCTTGAACCAGTTGACACCGCTCTGCTGCATGCCCGCAGACTAACCCAGAGCGAAAGAGGCGACCCCCATGGGGGGCCGCCTCGTTCACCGGCGAGCGAGACGACTACTCGTCGTCGCCCTGCAGCTGCTGCGCGATGTCGCCCATCAGGTCGCCCAGGCGAGCGCCCGGGGTGCCCTGGTTGGCCATGTAGTCGCGGACCTGACCGGGATCTCCGACCTGCTCGTCCGCGCCGGCCTCGGAGAGGCTGATCTTGCGGTCGTGGGGGTCGATGTTGATGATCTCGGCCACGACTTCCTGAGCCAGCTCGTAGTGGTCGGGCCAGTCTTCGCCGGACTGAGCCAGCTCGGAGATGTGCACCAGGCCC
>CALGIB010000640.1 GCA_937915955.1 uncultured Pseudomonadota bacterium | reverse complement strand
CGTCAAGGGTGGCGTCGAGGGTGGCGTCGAGGGTGGCGTCGAGGGTGGCGTCGTCGGCGGCGTGATCGGCGGCGTCGTCGGTGGCGTGCTCGGCGGCCAGCTCGGCGGCACCGGGGTCAGGACCGTCCACTGGTCCCAGGTCAAGCCAAAGAAGGCCGCGGCACCGAAGATGCCCAAGGCCGCCAGAGAGATGAACATCGAGGGCGACTGCAAGACCCGCGTGTTCATCGATGAGAAGGGTGCTGTCTACGACATCAAGTTCGAGGCCTGCCCCAAGATCTTCCAGGACGCTGTGTCCGAGGCGGTCTTCAAGTCCTCCTACTACCCGATGAAGGTGGAAGGAAAGGCTGAGAAGACCCAGTTCGTCTACGTCTTCAAGTTCCAGCTCAAGGGCTGAACGCCCAGCAGGATCCGCTCCATGAGTTTTGATCTCCAGCATCTCTGGGAAGCCTCGACTCCCCAGACCCTGACCATCCTCGCCATGCTCGCCGTCATGGCGATCCTCTCGTTCTACGTGGCCATCGAGCGCTTCGTGACGCTGGGGAAGGCGACCGCCCAGTCCCGCGACCTGGCCGAGGCCCTCGCGGCCCCGATGGCCAGCGGCGACGTGAAGGCGGGCGCGGCCCTGTGCAAGCAGCCCGAGTACAAGGCGTCCTACCTGGGGCACCTGATGGGCGCGGCGCTGGACGAGCTCTCGGAGCGCTTCGACCGCGACGGCGTCAACGCCGCCGACCGGGCGATGGAGCGCAAGAACACACAGGAGCACCTGGACCTGCGGCGCGGGATGAACATCCTCGCAACCGTCGGCTCCACCGCGCCCTTCGTGGGTCTGGTGGGCACCATCTTCGGCATCATCAACGCCTTCTCGGCGATGGCGGATGCCGGCGGCGGCGGGCTGGCCTCGGTCTCGGCGGGTATCGCCGAGGCGCTGATCGCCACGGCCATCGGCATCTTCGTCGCCATCATCGGCGTCTGGCTCTACAACTACTTCACCGCGCGCCTGGACCGCATCGAGAGCGACGTGTCGGTGTCCCGTCAGGAGTTCCAGGACTGGGCCGAGAAGCAGCTGCTCGGCTCCCCCGGCGGCGAGCCCCCCACCGAGCAGGTCCTCGCGACCAAGTAGGTAGAACGCATGGGCGCCAAGGTTGGAGGCGACAGCGGAGGTCCGGTCGGTGACATCAACGTCACCCCACTGATCGACGTGGTCCTCGTCCTCCTCATCATCTTCATGGTCGTCACGCCGATGCTCAGCTCGGGCGTCGACGTGAAGTTGCCGTCGGCCAGGAAGACCACCCAGGCGCAGGACAACGGCCAGCACCTGGTGATCTCGATCGACGCGGAGGGCGGCATCTACATGGACCGCAACAAGATCGCGCTCCAGAACCTGGTGGACGAGGTCAACGCCGAGTACCGCAGGGACCCCTCCCGGGCGATCCTCATCAAGGGGGACACCTCGCTGGAGTACGGGCAGGTCCGGGCCGTGATGGACACCCTGTCCGAGGGTGGGATGACGACGCTGCTCCTCGCAGTCGACAAGATCAAGGAGGAGTAGGTGGGCGCCAAGGTCGGAGGAAAGAAGGGCGGAGCCGAGGCGGACATCAACGTCACGCCGCTGATCGACATCGTGCTGGTGCTGCTCATCATCTTCATGGTGCTGACGCCCCGGACGATCGAGGAGATGACGGCCAACCTGCCGTCCAAGACCGAGACGGCGAAGAAGCAGGACGACAAGAAGGACCAGCTGCTGGTCGCGATCTACGGCGACGGCAGCCTCGCGCTGAACCTCAAGTCCATGGACGAGCGTGAGATCTTCGACCAGCTGCGCCAGCGGCTGCGCGCGACCGACAAGAAGGTCGTCTTCGTCGACGCCCACCCCGAGTTGGACTACGGCCGGGTCGTGGCGGTCATGGACCTGGCCAAGGACGCCGGCGCCGAGCGGGTCGGGCTGGCGCGCATGAAGACCGAGGGGCCCGTCAAGGCCTCCGGCGGCGACGCCGCCCCCGCTCCCGAGTAGCCATGAGCCTCGACGACTGGGCCGCGTCCCGGAGAGGCCTGCTGGAGGAGCGGCTGTTCGCGCTGTTCGCCGACGCCTGGCCGCGAGCCTTCAGCCCCATGGCCCAGCACCCGCTGCGCACCGGCGGCAAGCGCATGCGGCCGCTGATGACCCTGGCCGCCTACGAAGCCGTGGCCTCCAACCCCTCGGACCTGGGCCCCGCGCTGCCAGCCGCCATGGCCATCGAGCTGGTCCACACCTACTCGCTCGTGCACGACGACCTGCCCTGCATGGACGACGACGACGAGCGACGGGGACAGCCGACCACCCACGTCGTCCACGGCGAGGCCATGGCCCTGCTGGTGGGCGACGCCCTGCTGACCCAGGCCTTCGAGGTGCTGGCCCAGCACGGCGACATCCGCCTGGTCCAGGAGTTGGCCAGCGCCGCCGGCTACCGCGGCATGATCGGGGGTCAGGTGGCCGACCTCGGGGGCGCGGGCGAGATCGCCGACGTCGAGACCCTGCAGCGGCTCCACGCCTGCAAGACCGGGCAGCTCTTCCGCTGCGCGGTCCGGATGGGCGCCCTCGCGGGCGGCGCGGACCCCGACCAGCTGGCCCAGCTGACGGCCTTCGCCGAGGCCTTCGGCCTGGCCTTCCAGCTCGCCGATGACGTGCTCGACGAGGAGCAGGACGCCGGTGAGGACGGCCCCCCCAGCTACGTGAAGCTCCTGGGCGTGGCCGAGACCCAGCGCCGAGCCGAGGCGATCACCGAGACCGCGCTCCAGGCGCTCGCCGGCCTGCCCGCCGATCCGCTGCGCGCCCTGGCCGCCTACAACCTGAAGCGTGAGCTCTAAGCCCGGCAAGCAGCGCCTCGACGTCCTGCTCGTCGAGCGGGGCCTGGCCGACAGCCGCCACAAGGCCCAGGCCTGGATCCTCGCGGGCCTGGTGCTGGTCGGTGACGAGCCGGCCACCAAGGCCGGCACCCGCTACCCGGCCGAGGCGGACATCCGCTTACGCGAGGGCGCCACGCAGCGCTTCGTGAGCCGCGGCGGCCTGAAGCTCGAGGGCGCGCTGGCCGACTTCCCGGGGGTCCAGGTTGAGGGCCGGATCTGCGCCGACCTGGGCGCCAGCACCGGCGGCTTCACGGACTGCCTGCTCCAGGCCGGGGCCCTCCGGGTCTACGCGATCGACGTGGGCTACGGGCAGCTCGCCTGGAAGCTGCGCCAGGACGAGCGCGTCGTCGTCATGGAGCGCACCAACGCCCGTCACCTCGAGTCCCTGCCCGAGGCCGTGGAGCTGCTCGTCGGGGACCTCAGCTTCATCTCGCTCACCAAGGTGCTCCCCGCCATCCAGCGGCTCACCCGGCCAGGCGCGGACTGCGTGCTCCTCGTGAAGCCCCAGTTCGAGGTCGGCAAGGGTCAGCTCGGCAAGGGCGGCGTCGTGCGCGACGAGGAGGCACGCCAGCGGGCCGTCGAGGCGGTGCTCGCCGAGGCCTCCGCCCAAGGTTTCTCGGTGCTGGGCAGCACGACCAGCCCGATCACGGGGGCCAAGGGTGGAAACGTCGAGTACCTGGTCCACCTGCGCAGCCCCACGTGAGAGGTCCCGGCGCGCTATGCTAAGCCGGCCCGCCGAAGGAGGAACAGTGCGGCACACGACGTGCTTGCTGCTTGCGCTGATGACAGGCTGCACCTGGGTCGGCTCGTCCGACTACGACGAACGGCTCCAGGAGCTCGACGACGACGGCGACGGCTATACGCGCAATGGCGGCGGCGATGCCGAGCAGGCCGACTGCGACGACGGCGACGCCAACATCAACCCCGGCGCGGACGAGACCTGGTACGACGGCATCGACCAGGACTGCCGAGGCGACGACGACTACGACAAGGACGGCGACAGCTACCTCCACGAGTCCTCGGGCGACGAGAGCTTCGACTGCAACGACTCGGACGCCACCATCTTCCCGGGCGCGTCCGACGAGTGGTACGACAACGTCGACAGCAACTGCGACGGCGCCGACGACTTCGACCAGGACGGCGACGGCGTGCAAGCGGTGCCCCCGGACGGACCCGGCACCGACTGCAACGACGAGGACGCCACGATCAACCCCGACGCGACCGACAGCTGGTACGACGGGGTCGACCAGGACTGCGGTGGCGACAACGACTTCGATCAGGACCTCGACGGCTACGTGCCCTCCGAGTACCTCGGCGTCACCACGACCTGGGACAGCGCGGGCGAGCTGAACTGCACAACCTGTCCGGTCGGCAAGGACTTCGACTGCGACGACACCGAAGCCAGCATCTTCAAGGGCGCCACCGACGCCTGGTATGACGGCGTCGACAGCAACTGCGACGGGGCCAACGACTACGACCAGGACGTCGACGGCTACGAGGCCGCCGCGCCGGACGGCACGGGCGACGACTGCCTGGACACCAACGACCAGGTCTACCCGGGCGGTCTCGAGGACCCCTCCGACGAGCTCGACCGCGACTGCGACGGCGCCGCGAGCTCCGTGGCCGCGGTCGACCAGGGCCTGACCCTGGTGGATCCCAGCGAGCTGCTGACCGCCGAGGACAGCACCCGCACCTACTTCTCGGTCTCCGCGAGAGAGGTCAACAACGGCTCGGTGACCTACTACGACACGGCGCTGGCCTTCTGGTACACCTTCACCGACCCGACGACCGGCATCCAGGGCTTCGACGCCTGGCTGTCCAGCCTGACGTCGGACCCCGCCGGCCTGGACATCACGACCGGCCAGGCCTTCACGATCCAGGGCGGCCAGGTCTACGGCGCCGCCGGCGTGCGGCTCACCGGACGCACCCTGAGCCTGGCGCGCTACGACATCGACACAGGGGTGCGCGACTCCGTCAGCAGCAACCAGTCCGCCGCCACGGTCGACTTCGACTCGATCACCATGGCCGAGGACACCTCCTCGGTCTGGCACGCCTTCGGCTGCGACTCCGAGTCGGGCAGCATCCAGTACATCCAGACCGACGACGCCGGCCTGGACGCGGGCATCAGCACTGGCAGCTCCTACGACACCAGCTACAAGGCCGAGAACTGCGCCCTGCACTTCTTCACGACCGGCGTGGGTACGCTGGGCTTCACCGACGCCAGCACGGGTGAGCTCGTCACGCTCCAGTTCGACAACACAGAGGGCTCACCGACCTTCTCGGAGGTCAGCCGCGACGCGACCGTCAGTCCCCTGGACCTGGACTACCCCGACTTCGTCACGACCTTCACCGAGCTGATCGTCGATGACATCAACGGCGTGATCCTGCTCTCACGAGGAGGGGTCACCCAGGAGATCAGCACGGGCCC
>CALGIB010000639.1 GCA_937915955.1 uncultured Pseudomonadota bacterium | reverse complement strand
TGCAGGCGTCCTTGGCCTCGGTCAGCAGCTCGAGCCTCGCCTTCGCGTCGGCCAGCTCGATCTGGCAGGCCTGGGCCTCAGGCGTCGTGATGGTGACCCAGCCCGCCAGCGCCGCGCCCAGGATTCCCAGGACGCCGACGCCCGCGTAGAGGGCCTTCCTGCCACCCGGGACGAGGGCGTCGAGGGGGGAGGGGGGAGGGGCAGGTGTCTCAGGCATGACTCCGAGGATACGCTAAAACCGGGATCGGGTCATCCTGGAGGGTGAGTCGCTGCCGGAGGCCGTGCTCGAGCAGTGCCCTGGGCTCCGGAAGTGGCCGAAGGATGAGCTGGCCGTGGCCCTGGCTCGGTGGAGGCCGCACGTCTGCTGTTAGCTCGGCCCCCGGTCCTCCCAGAACTCGAAGTCGAGCGCCTTGTACCGGCCCTCGTGGACCCCGATGTTCATGCACCCGATGTCGTCGAGGCGGAAGCGCTGGGTGCCCTCCTGGAGGTCCTCCTGCAGCTGGTAGACCCCGGGCCAGCTCTCTCGACCCCCGGGGATCTCCTTCACAGCGGGAGAGACGGACCATGCACCATCTCCGACGCGACCCGAGGCGAGGATGGGGACGAGGCGGTCGGTCCACCAGGGGTCGTCCTTGACGAGCTCCCAGAGCTCGGCCTCCCTTCGAGTGCCTCCGTCGCCGGTCTTTCCGAGGTCGATCTTCATCACGGCGTGGTGCCCGGGCAGCCAGAGCACGATTCGGTTGCCGGCAGCGTCGAGGAGCTCGACGGGGAGGCCGTCGAACAGCTCGGCGTGGAGGGGGTGGCGCCGGTTCCAGAGGAGATACGTCCAGTCGTGCCAGCTCACTCCGCTCTGTGTCCAGGCCCGATGGATGCGACGGCTCAGCTCGCGCGCCAGCTGGAGCATGGGGTCGGGCGGCGGGGCTCGGCGAGCTCGGGAGGCCTCCTGCACGAAGGCTGCGACGACGGCTGCGGTCAGGGCGATCACTTCAGCTGTAGACCGTGGGCGGGTGAGCTTCTTCAGCCAGCTCCATGAAGGCGGCGGAGAGCATGATGCGGTCTCCGGAGTCTTCTGAGCTGCGGAACAGGGACACCAGGGCCTCGCCCAGGCCAACGGCCCCTTCCCGTGCTGCCTGGAGGATGAGCTCCTTCCAGGGGGCGATCTCCTGGGAGTAGTCATCCCCATAGACCTCACGGACGCGGTCGCGTGCCCGGGCGAACTTGGAGGACACGTCGACGACCTTGACCATGTGGTCCAGTCTCTCCCAGGGCATCCCTTCCTCCTTCACTGGAGCGCCTACCATGCGAATCTACTATCGAGCGCTGATGAGGGCCAGCGCGAAGGCTGTGATGAGGGTGGCGGTGGGCCATCCACGACAGCGCGAAGGGCTCCAGCGATCGGTGTAGAGACAGCTGGATCGTCACAGCAGGCCTCCGCAGAGGGCCAGCCAGTAGATCGGCCAGAGGCAGCTGACGGCCCCACCCACGAGGGGCCCGAGGAAGAGCACCCAGACGACACACTCCGTCATCTGGCCGTTCGTGAACAGCACCAGCGCCTGGCCGATCCAGACCCACAGGAAGGTCAAGAAGCCGCCAGCGCAGTAGATCACCTGGAAGGCGCGGCCGGCCAGGTCAGCGGTGGTGTCGGTGTCGGTCGTCATTCGTTCTCCAGGTTGGTGAGGGTGGCGTCGGCGAGGCGACGTCCGACCTCAAAAAAGAGGGTTCCCGGTCCGCTCAAGACCCCGAGCTCGACGAACACCGACTCCAGAACGCGGAGCTGGTCGAGGCTGGCCTCTCGACTGCCCGTCTCGAGCATCGACAGCAAGCTCCGACACACGCCGCACCGCTTGCTCAGCGCGGCCTGCGTGAGGCCGCACCTCGTCCTCAGTCGCCTCAGGAGCGGTCCCACTCCCTCCAGGACACCATCGGGCTTGGGGCGGAAGGTATCCAGCTCCAGCAGCAGCGCCGCGATGTCAGCCCTCATCTGGAGCTTGCTATTCGACCAGACGCCGCCATAGTTCTGGCGCTCGCGGATCTGGAGCTCCATCTCGGGGGTGAGCTTCGAGGTCATGCTGGACTCCTGTTGGTGGGGAGACCGAGGCCGGCTCGGCAGGTCGAACAGGTCACGGCCCGGAGCTCCTCGCGGGTCATGTCCTGACGACCGACCGCCTCGACAGTGGACGCGACCAGGCCGCAGGTCGTGGTCGAGGCCCGGTTCGCGTAGTGGATGAGAGCGGGGACCTGCAGCCCGATCCACATCCGGGCCTCTGTCCGATGAGCCCGACGCCGCAGGCGCCGCTGTCGGCTGTTCATGGTGCCCCCAGGACCGGGACCCAGAGGTTGTCCGGGCCGTAGTGCCGACGAGCCTGCAGGCAGGCCGCGTGCAGGTCG
>CALGIB010000638.1 GCA_937915955.1 uncultured Pseudomonadota bacterium | reverse complement strand
GCCACCGCGCGCCCCTCGGCTCGCCCGCCCGTCAGCAGGGGCCCCCAGGCGTTCAGATCGGGCGCGATCCGGGGGGTGGCTTCGGGCCCGATCGACCAGCTCCCCTCCGTCCAGATCTCCGTTGTGCCGCAGGCCCGGCCCTGACCGTCCCGCCCGCCGACCGCCAGGACCTGGCCGCCCTCGAGGCTCAGCATGGCCAGATCCGCGCGCGCCTTGGACAGCGGGGCCTCCTCCGTCCAGGCGTCGGTGGACCCGTCCCAGCTCAGGCAGGTGTCGGTCACCTGGCTGCGTCCAGAGGCGTCGATCAGCTCGCCGCCGCAGACCAGCGCGCGGCCGTCGGGCAGCGCCACCGCGGCGTGGTTGCGGCGCGCCCGGGGCAGGGGAGAGGCCACCCGGACTCGCCCCGCGGGCACATCCACGCGCTCGACCTGGGGCGAGTAGCCGCCCAGGATCAGGATCTGTTCGCCCGGGAGCAGAGTGGCCGTGTGGTCGACGTGACCGAAGGCCAGCGTGTCCAGTCGCTTCCAGTGGCCGGGCTCGGAGGCCTCGATGGCCTCGGCCGGCGCGGGGGGCTCCTGCGGGGTACAGGCCAGCGCGATGGAAAGCAGCGTCACGGCTCGTCCAGTCAGGTGTTCGGCGCTGCACTATCCCGGAGGACGCATGGACAGCGAGACGCTCTATGAGCTGGTGGTGGACGCGGTGCGGCAGAGCCTGCAGCAAGAGCAGGGCGGCCGGGACACCGTCATCGCGGCCCGCATGGTCGGGGGCCGCGTGATCTTCGAGGACGACCAGGGCCGGCAGGTCAAGGACATCCCGGTCGAGGCCCTGTTCCGCAAGGTGACCGCCGTCCGCGAGAAGCTGCGGGTGCTCGAGCAGAAGATCAACAACCACCCCCGGCTGGACGTCGCCGACAAGGCGGATCTGCAGAGCTACCTGACCCGCTGCTACGGCAGCCTGACGACCTTCAACTTCCTGTTCGCCGAAGAGTCGGATCGCTTTCGCGGCAGCGGCGGCTGAGCCCCGCAGCTGGTTAGGGGCCCCACCCAGGAGAGGCACACATGCGCATCTGCGTCACCGGCGGCGCCGGGTTCGTCGGCTCACACCTCTGCGAGCGCCTGCTGGCCGACGGCCACCACGTCATCGCGGTGGACAACTTCGTCACGGGGGACCGCCGGAACGTCGCGAGCTTCGCGGCCCACCCGGACTTCGAGCTGGTCGTCGCCGACGTCAGCAAGGAGCTCCCGGTCAGCGGCAAGCTGGACCGCGTCTTCCACATGGCCTCGCCGGCCAGCCCCATCGACTACGTGCAGCTGCCCTTCGCGACGCTCTACGCGGGCTCGGACGCTACGCGCGTCTGCCTGGACCGCTGCGAGGCGGACGGCGCGCGCTTCTTCATGGCCAGCACGTCCGAGGTCTACGGTGACCCCGCGGTGCACCCCCAGGTCGAGAGCTACTGGGGCAACGTCAACCCCATCGGGCCGCGCTCGGTGTACGACGAGGCCAAGCGCTACGCCGAGGCCCTGACCATGGCGTACCAGCGCTACAAAGGCGTCGAGACGCGGATCGTCCGCATCTTCAACACCTACGGCCCCCGCATGCGCCCCAACGACGGTCGGGTCAT
>CALGIB010000637.1 GCA_937915955.1 uncultured Pseudomonadota bacterium | reverse complement strand
AGGAGTGGGTAGAGGCCATTCGTTTGCTGGACCGCGAACCCCTACGTGCGCTGGAGCTGGGCGAGGCCGGCCGCGCCTTCGTCCAGCGCCGCTTCGGTCGGCTCGCGCTCGCCGCACGCATGGAGCGCATCTACCGGGAGGTCGTCGGGGGCTGAGGAACGGACCCCCGCCGTCGGGAGTTATCTGTGGGTCCTGAGCCACCCCTCGGAGGAACGATGACGCTCGCACTCAGCCTGCTGGGCTGCTCTGGCATGAACCCCCAGTCGGCCCACATGGTCTTCGAGCGCGCCAACGACGTCGGCTTCGACGCCTACGTGGCCGCCTACAGCGACAGCGACACCGCCACGGCGCGGGACTCGGGCACCTTCGTCTGGACGCCCGCGGACGACGGCTTCAGCTTCGAGGGCAGCGTGGTCGGGGACAGCGACTGGACCGGACGGGTGGATCTGCTGGGCGAGGCGAGCTGGACCGAGAGCTCCTGGAGTGGCCGCTGGAGCATCGAGTACGTCGAGGTCCTGGCGGACGGCGTGGGGCTGGACGGCGGCCTGAGCTGGACGCTGGATCTGGAGGGCGACCACGACAGCGGCTCGCTGGAGTTCGGCGTCGAGGGCGAGATCACGGCCTCGGGCGACGCGGTCGGGACGGGGCCCGTGGACTACACCGCGGTGGTCGAGATCACCGCGAACAGCTTCAGCTTCGTGGCCGAGGGCAGCGTCGACGGCACGCCCATCGACGAGAGCTTCACGCTGACGGTGCTGTAGCTCCGCTTGCTTGGCTCAGGCAGCCTTGGACAGCAGGGCCGTCACCTCGTCGCGCAGCCGCACGACCTCCTTTTCGTAGAAGGTCTTCTTGCTGGCTCGTGCCTGGTGCTTGCGAAAGGCCAGGGTGGTCGCCGCGACCACGTAGGCGTCGTGCGGCACGCCCTTGGGGAGCCAGCTCTTGCGGTTTCGCTTCAGGAAGCTCGAGAGGAAGTCCACGTGCTGGACCGGGACCTCTCCTGCCAGCTCTCTTCGAATCATCACCTTCTCGCTGTACAGGCAGGCCTGGAAGATGATGAACAGCAGGAGGAACTCCATGGGGAAGGCGAGGAAGTTGATGGCCGCGACGGCGCCGCCGGCGTTCACGAACTCCTCGGCCGTCAGCAGGCCGTTCCAGAGCGCGTGGATGCTCATCGCGACGCCCAGGCCGACGAAGGGCGCCAGCAGCTTGAAGCCCCAGCCGCGGAACTTGGCGAAGCCCAGCGCGGCGCCCACGCAGGAGCTGGCCGCGGCGTGCATCATCGCGGAGTAGAGCGTGCGGATGACGACGGTGCCGACGTAGGCGTCCATGTCCCCGGTGGCCCCGACCGAGCTGAAGTACATGAAGTTCTCGGTGACCCCGAAGCCCAAGCCTGTGGCGGCCCCGTAGACGAAGCCGTCCGTGCTGTTGTCGAAGTGTCGCGAGAACACGATCACGAACAAGATCAGGGCTTTACCAGGCTCCTCGATCAGTGGTGCGACGAAGGTCGCGCCGATGCCGTCGGCCACCTCGGGGCTGAACAGGAACTCGATCGGCAGCATGAGGATGGCGCTGCCGATCAGCGCGACGAGGACGCCTCCGACGCCGCCCCAGGCGAAGGTCGTGCCGACCAGCCACCAGGGCTCTCTGTCGTAGCGGTCGAGCCACCAGACCACCCACAGGGCGAAGAGGAGGGGAACGACCGCGAACAGCATGCTGAGGATGACGAGGAAGAACTCCATGGCCGAGAGCCTATCCTGCAACCACCCTCGCCTCGGGGGATAAGCAGGGACTTGGGAGGAGCTCCGACATGGGCATCCGTGATCGCGTGAAGAAGCTGGTCCTGCCCCTCATCGGGCGTGGATCCGGGAACCAGGACAGCTCCAGCGGCAAGCCGGCGCCGCGCCCCGTAGCGCGCCCGGTCTTCGAGGAGCCCAAGAGCCCGCGGGGCGAGGTCGAGCCGCGCGCCTGGATCGAGCAGCAGGTCAAGGAGCACCCGGTGGTGCTCTTCATGAAGGGCAGCCCTGACCAGCCTCAGTGTGGCTTCAGCGCCAACGCGGCCGGCATCCTGCGGAGCACGGGCAAGCCCCTGCACCACGTGGACGTCCTGCTGGATCCCGACGTGCGGGAGATGGTCAAGGAGGTCAGCTCCTGGCCCACCATTCCCCAGATCTACATCGGGGGCGAGTTCCTGGGTGGGGCCGACATCCTCACCGAGATGTCCGCGAACGGCGAGCTCGCTCAGGTGCTGGCCCAGGCCTGTCCGGAGTAGCGGCCTCCTGCGCTGCGCTCAGAGCGAGAGCTCGACCACGTAGATGCGCTTGAAGTCCCGCACCTCGTCCTCGACCTTGCCCTGGGCGGCGATCGCCAGGTACAGCTTGCCGTCCGTCCCCCGCACCAGATCGTGGTCGCCGTTGCCGACGGTGCGCGTGTCGACGCGCTGGCTGCTGCCGCCCGCCACGCCCACCGTGTACACGGGGTCGAAGGCCGCGTCGTCGTCGTCCACGTAGACAAGGTGCTGGCCGTCGGGGCTCCACTGGGGCCCGTCGAAGTTCATCACCACGCCTTGGGCCAGCTGGCGGGCGGTGCCACCCGCGACCGGGATGACGTACAGGTCGAAGCGCCCGCGCTCCTTGTGGTTGCTGTAGAAGGCGATGTTCTTGCCGTCGGGGCTGAAGCTCGGGCGCGTCTGGGTGTTGCCCAGGGCGGCCAGGACCCGCGGGGTCGGCGAGGCCACGTCGTCCACCAGCAAGATGGTGTCGCCCTGGCTGGTGTGGCCGACCCAGGCCAGGGACTGGCTGTTCGGCGCCCAGGCCAGGAAGAGCTCGCTGGCGTCCGGGTCCGCGCTCACCCGCTTGGGTGGGGCGTCCAGCGCGGCGGCGCTGAGCAGGTAGACGTCGCCCTCGCCGGTGCGGCTGCTCGTGAAGGCGATGGAGGCCTGGTCCGGGCTCCAGACCGGGCCGCCGTCGGCCGCTGGGCTCTCGGCCAGCTTGCTGCCCGAGGACAGGAAGAGCTCGTAGTCCTCGTCTGGTCGTGAGGCCGAGTAGACGTAGTAGCCCTGGGGACCCCAGGACAGCTCGTGCACGACCTCGCCGCCGCTGCTGGTCTGGAAACCCGCGGTCACCGCCGAGGCCCCGCTGGCTCGCGGCTGGACACGTACGGGCGAGCCGCCGGGCTGGTGGATCCAGGTCTCGATGCGCTTGGCTTCGTGGAAGTTCAGCTCGTAGGCGAGCTGGGTCCCATCCTGGGACCAGCGTGGCGCCTGCGCGTTGGCATCCACGGGCTGGGTGATGGGGCGTGCGCCCGCGGCGAGGGTCAGGGAGACGAGGCTCAGGATCATCGCGTGCAGCTCAGAATGCGTGGGAGAAGTTCGCCATCATCCGCAGGCCGGTGGTGTGCCAGCCGGCGTCGTCGACGGTGTAGCTGAAGCTACCCGAAGCGCCCTGGATGTCAGCGGTGGAGGGGGAGGGGACGCGCCCGCGGGCGTGCTCGACGACCACACGAACCCCCAGGCCCGTCGCCGTCGTCCGACCCGCGCGGCGCCAGTCGACGCTGAGCTCGGCGAAGGGGATGTGGGCTCGGCCGATGGCGTAGACCACGACGTCGGGGCGCCCGTCGTCGGGGGGAGCGCAGCTCAGCTCGCCCGCGGCTCCGCTGCGGTCGCACGCCAGGGGGATGCCGGGCAGGTAGCCGTAGCGGTAGCCGAGGCCCGGGCGGAGCGCGAGCGGGCCGGCGATCATGAGCTCGCGGCCCACGCGCAGGCCCAGGGTGGCCGCGGCCGGGTGCCGGACCGTGCCGAAGCCCTCGACCTGGTAGGAGCGCACGCTGTAGTCGGCGATGACGCCCACCAGGAGGCCGCCCACGGGCTGGGTGACGCCCGCCTGGATCTCCCAGCTGGGCAGCATGCCCGCGGTGCGCGAGCCCATCCAGGCGCCCACGCCGGTGCTCACCTCGGCCCGCGTGACCTGGAGCTGGCTGAAGCCCTTGTTGCCTAGCTGGCCCATGGGCAGGGGCAGCTCGGTCGGCTCGAGGCCCGGCTTCAGCTCGACCTGCTCGCCCTGGACCAGGTAGGCGCCCGCGGGCAGGGCCACCCGCAGCGGCAGCAGCCTGGGGTGGGTCCAGTCCAGCGCCAGCGCGTCCACGAAGCGCTTCAGATCTGGATCCAGCAGCGCGCTCTGGCGCTCGAGCTGAACGCGGGACTGCACGCCCTCATAGGGGGCCTGGATGACCAGCACGCCGAAGGTGTGCAGGATCCAGTCCGCCTGCTGC
>CALGIB010000636.1 GCA_937915955.1 uncultured Pseudomonadota bacterium | reverse complement strand
CGGCAGCCCCGCGCAGGGGCCGGTGGCCAGCTACGGCGCCGGCAAGGCCGCGACCCCCTTCCAGGTCGGCGGCCAGCCCACCCAGCCCCCCCCGGCCGAGGCCGGCCAGCGCACCCAGTCCACGCGGGTGTTCGCGGTGCTCCTGGCCATGTTCGCCCTCGTCGGAGTGGCCGTCTTCACGGCGGTGTGGTTCCGCCCCTGGGAGAGCGGCGCGGTGGCCGAGGTGGACGACGGCGTCGCCGAGGTGGCCGACGCCGGGAGCAAGAAGAGCTCGTCGAAGGACCGCAAGGAGCGGGTCTCGGACAGCGACGACGCGCTCGAGGACGAGCGGCCCAAGTCCAAAGCCTCGGGGAGCAGGAAGAGCAGCGGCGCCTCCAGCGGCGGCACCAAGAGCAGCGGCTCGGGCACGACGAGCTCCGGCGGCGCGGCGTCGTCGGCCCCGGCGATCGCGGCGGGCTCGCTCTACGTGACCGTGATCGGCAGCGACGCGACCTCGATGGAGGTGGTCTGCCCGGGCTACCGCAAGCGCACGGCGATGACCGGCGGCAAGGCGCAGCTCTCGGACGTGCCCGCGGCCAGCTGCGCGCTCTTCTTCAAGGGCGGCGGCGCCCCAGTGAAGTTCGAGCCTGTGACCGGCGGAAACCGGTACAGCTGCACGGTCACGGGGGTCACGGCGGTCTGCAAGTAGCCGGACCGGGATAAGCTCGCCGGGTTCCCCGGGGAGACCCTATGGTCCGGCTCGTCTGCATTCTGTTCGCCTGGCTGCTCGTCAGCCCCTCGGCCCAGGCCGCGCTCCCAGTCGCGGACAGCGCCCAGGTGCCCGCCGACTACGCGCTCGGCAAGAAGAAGGAGGAGCAGGAGGCCGAGATCAGCGACGCCGAGAAGGCTCGGCTCCAGAAGCTCAAGGACCGCTCCGCGCGCATCATCGTGCTCAAGTGGAACGACACGACGACGGACTACCAGGACGCCACCCTGATCCGGAACGTGAAGTCCCGCATCGACCGCCCCGACGCGCTCTTCTTTCCCTCGGTCGACCTCTACCAGAACGGCCGCAAGCACCCTGACGACACGCTGATCCCCGCTCAGCAGCCGGCGATGGTCCCGGACGTGAACCTCGAGGCCATCAAGGCCGAATCGGTGAAGGTCTCGCAGATCCCGTGGGACTCGATCAGCCCCGGCGAGTGGGGCGTCATCGCTGAGAAGCTGCGCCGCATGCTGGATCTGGTCTGGTTCATCGAGAAGGTCGAGCAGCGCGAGGCCCTGTTCCACCTCTACACGATGATCGGCTACGCCGCGGAGAACCAGAACAGCCCCTCGCCGCCCTACTACGAGTCCCTCGGCGGGCAGTCGGTCAACTACTACTACTACCTGGCCGCGACCATGGCCTGGCAGGACCCCAGCCTCATGTCCAAGCTGACGGACATGGAGATCAACGGACAGGTCAACTACTACCTGCAAGGGCTCCAGGACGGCCGCTACCCCTTCTACTCGGTGGACTTCGAGCTCGAGAACGAGTTCGACGTGGACCAGTTCACTGGCGAGTACGAGGTCTACATGAACGGCCTGCTGCTCGAGGAGATCGACCCCGAGGGGCAGTTCAAGGTGCCTCTGGGCATCTTCGACGTCTACTTCAAGCGCACCGACTCCGGGCATGGCCTCAGCGACCGCCTGGAGTTCGACAAGCTCGAGGACAAGGCCTACTTCGTGCGCGACGTGGCCCGAAAGGAGATGGGCACCGAGTTCATCGAGCAGCTCATGCTGCACCCCAACGAGTGCACTCCCCAGGTCGCCGAGTACGTGCTCCACTACATGTCGATCTACGCGAAGCTGCACCCGCAGGCCGAGATCTACGTCGGGGTGCCCAAGAACGGTGACCCCAACAAGGTCTGGATCTGGCGCTACGACCGGGCCAGCGCCACGCTGCAGCTCGTCGGCGGCGGCCAGGAGGAGTTCCCGGTCCGCTTCGCGCTCGTCGCCAGCAGCGGCGTCATGTACAACGGCGCCGCCTTCTCGGTCGACAAGACCGTCGACAACTCGGACATCGGGGCCCTGGACGACCCGGTCGACAACGCCCTGGCCCGAGGCGACCTGGACCTGCAGTCCGCCCACCTGCCCGTGGACCTGTCGCTGCGCGCCCACTACAACCGGCTCATGGTCGGGGTGGGCATGGAGTTCGGCTACAACCTCGCCGCCGACGGGCTGTGGGTGGAGCGCTACCGCACGCCCGAGCACAAGTTCGACTACGGCGATCTGAGGGTGGTCGAGCAGGGTCCGGCCGAGCAGACCGAAGACGGCAAGGCGGTCAACGGGCCCGAGGTCTTCCACTACAAGGCGTGGAGCCGCTACACGCACTTCGACCTGGGCGTGGTCTTCGGACGGGACGCGGCCAGGGCCTTCGGGCCGCGGCTGGTGCTGTCCACGGGCTGGACCGACCTGCCCCACGCCTGGATGCTCATGGGCCACTTCGGGTGGGCGCTCGAGCTGCCCATCGAGGCCCTGAACGCGGGCCAGCGCATTCGCCCGCTCGTGGACGTGGACGCTCGCGGCGGGATGGCCTACACCCTGGGCGACTCCATCCAGACCGATCTGGCCAACGCCGACCCGGACCAGCGCCGGATCAAGCCCGTGTTCGGGCTGACCGCCGGCGTTGGAACCACCTTCTGAGCGACCGATGACGCTCCTCTTCGCCCTCGCCTCCGCGCCCGCCCTCGCAGCAGACGCGCCCCCCGTCCTCATCTGGGTCGAGCAGGACGTCCCCGAGGACAAGGCCGCCCGCAGGGCCCTCCGCGTGATCGCGCCCAACGCCGTCGCCTACTCGGGGCACGAGCTGGCCTTCCCGCCGCAGCCGGCCTCGAAGAAGGACGACAAGGCCTACGCCGAGCTCAGCCGCGCGCTCGAGCGCAGCCGGGACCGCTGGGACGAGTTCGACGTCGAGCTGTCCATCGCGGACGAGCTGGGCACGGCGATGTCCAGCATCGAGCTCATCCGCAGCGAGGAGGACCGCGAGGCCCTGCTGCTGTCCACCGTGCTCGTGGCCTCGGCGGTGCACATGGCCTTCACGGCGGACGACCTGGCCAGTCAGGAGCGGGCCCAGCCCTACCGGCTCGAGGTGCCGGGCGGCACGGTGAACCGGGCCATGCTGGACGTGTTGGCCCTGGACGCGAGCCGAAACTTCACCCGCAGCGAGGTCGGCAACGGCAGCGCCTTCGAGCTGCTCGAGCAGACGCGGGCCAGCTCGGGCGACATCGCGCCGGGGACCCTGGACCTCAGCGCGGTGCCCCCTGGTGCGACCCTGGTCGTCAACGGCCAGGCGGTCACCGACCTGGGCTCCGAGCTCTCCCTCCCGGTCGGCCACTACTGGCTGCACCTCGAGCGGGACGGTGGGATCTGGGGTCGGGCCCAGGTAGACGTCCGCCCGGCCACCGGGGTGGACCTGCCTGTGCTCGTGGACGCCACCGAGCTGGCCGAGGCCGAGCGCCTGGTGGTCGAAGGCAGCGTCGCGGGCCTGCCCGAGGACGTCATCGCGGGCATCACGGCGCTGGGCGCCTGGCACGCGGGCTCCGACGTCTTCCTGGCCGCCGTGGACGAGGACGGCAAGGTGCACGTCGTGCCCTACAGCAAGGGCGCCGAGCTCATCAAGCGCGAGGTCGCCACCTTCCTGCTGGGCGCCGAGGTCGGCGGCGCTGGCGTCGGCACAGCGGCCTTCCGCTATGCACGGGACGCCGGCAACGTCAACGACACGAGCATGCTGCTCACGCCCTCGGCCGTGGGCTCCTTCGACCTCGAGGTGGGCATCTACAACCTGGCGCTGCTGGGCGGCGCCGAGGTGTTCATCACCCCCAAGGAGTCGCTGCTCTACGGCACGGGCGAGGCGGGCGCGACCAGCGCGAGCAACCGGGCCTCGCCGGTCTACGTGCATCCCAGCGGCGGCCTGGGCGTCTACGCGATCCGGCCCAGCGACTACCGCCGCGCCACCTTGTTGCTGGGGGGCACCTACGGATGGTTCTCACCGGGACACCTGGGCTACGGAGGCCGGCTCACCGTCGGCATCCCCATGGGCGTGGGCAACTGGTTCAAGCTCTCACTGGGAGGCTTCTACGGCGAGCCCATGGACGGCTACCCCCCGGACCGGCCGGTCATCGCGGGCAGCCTGCGCATCGGCTTCCAGACCAAGCTCTGAGGACGGCATCATGACCCCCATCGCACTCGCCCTGACGCTGTCCGGAGCGGCGCAGGCCACCGAGCTGGTCTACGTCCCCGCCGAGCACACCGCCTACCGGCTGCAGCTGGCGCTGAGCACCCCCTACGGCAACACCTGGTTGGCCCTCGAGAACGTGGACGCGCGCGCGTGGAAGGTGGGCGCCAGCATGGTGATCGACTGCACGCACGAGGGCAGCTCCAGCAGCTGCGAGGTCCTGCGCGCGACCTTCGTGGGCTCCGCGCCCGAGGCCGAGCAGGCCGACCTGGACACCGTGCTCGAGGAGTACGCCCGCCTCGTGGCCGACTCCACCATCCAGGTCGAGTGGCATGGGCTGGGCCGTGTCCGCAGCATCGACATCGAGGGCGTGCCCAAGAGCACCAGCCGCGAGGCCGTCGTTCAGGAGCACCTGCGCATGCTGGTGTCCCGAGCGTTCAGCCCGCTCGAGCTCGAGCTCCCCAAGGGCGGCGACGACAAGGGCAAGTCATGGAAGCAGAGGGGCCACCCCCTGGCGCTGCGCCTGGTCGAGGTCAGCGGCACGACGGGCGGCGTGAAGCTCCTGCACGAGGTCGTCGGCGAGGAGGACGGGCTGCTGCTGATCAACAGCGCGGGCGAGGGCATCGTGCAGTCCGGTCTGTCCATCGAGAACGGGGCCAACCAGACGGTGTCGATGATGATGGCCGGCCAGGCGAAGTTCGACCCTGCGAGGGGTCTGGTCGTCTACAACAAGGAGGTCGTGCAGGGCGTCTTCACGGCCCAGTCGGGTCGCATCGGGTCCGGGCTGGTCATCGACCACATGGCCGAGGCGATGCTGCTCGAGGACCTGGATGGCTTCCTGGCGAAGTGGGACGCCGAGATGGCCGGCGAGCCGGAGCCCGTCGTCGAGGAGTCCCCGACGCCGGTCGTCGAGGAGCCCCAGGCGCCGCTCGTCGAGCAGCCCCAGGTCCCGCTCGAGGACGACCTCGCTCCCGAGTAGCCTGGGCCGACCTCAGATCAGGTCGTCGACCTGGTCCCAGAAGTCGCCGAAGTGCACCCGGTTGACCTGCTTGCCCATCTTGATCATCTCCATGCCGACCGCTCGGACGACGTGGCGCTGGCAGACGGGGGCGCCCTCGGTGGCGGCCAGGATGCAGCCGTTGATGGCCGCGTTGACGATGGGGCCGCCGGACAGGATGAACTGCTCGGCGATGTAGCGGAGCTCGATGTCCTCGCCTCGGGGGGCGCCCTTGGGGATGGCCCGGGTCCACAGCTCCAGGCGCTGCTCGGCGTTGGGCATGG
>CALGIB010000635.1 GCA_937915955.1 uncultured Pseudomonadota bacterium | reverse complement strand
GGGCGACGACGATCTTGCCGTCCGGTCCGACGAGCTCACCGTTCACGCGGGTGTAGCCGAACTCGATGTGGGTCTCCTTCGCGTAGGTGACGGGGGTCTCGACCTCGGCCTCCTGGGCGAGGGACAGTCCGAGCAGTGCGAGCAGCATGTGGGGGCTCCAGGGTCTTCGGTTGCCCCCGCATCGACAGCGCCACAAGCGTGCGGTTCAGACTTTCTTCACGTCCCCGTGACGGGCGCGGCGCTCGCGCTCGGCCTTGGCGCGCTCCAGGTGGATGACCTTGCCCTCGACCACGGCGTCGGGGGTGACCTCTCCAGCGAGGTGCAGGGCTCCGGCCAGCAGGGACTTGAGCACGCGGAAGCTGAGCACGATCGCCAGCAGCCCAACCAGGGCGGGCATCAGGGGCGAGACGACCTCGTGGTGCTCGGCGAACCACCACAGGGTCAGGCCGCCCCCGAAGAACATGCCCAGGGCGGCGCTGAGGCCTGCGGCGACCACCCAGGTGCCCTCTTGCCGCTCGTGCCGCACGCCGCAGCGGTCGCAGACCTCGACGACCCTGAACACGCCGGCGAACAGCGGCGCCTCTCCACAGGCGGGGCAGCGGCCCCGGAGGGCGCGGGTCACGCTGTCGGCTGGTCCGGCGCTCATGCAGCCACTGTAGACCGAGACGCGGCGCCCCGAGGCAGGGCCTGGGGCCCACTCAGTCGGCGGGCAGCAGCAGGTCCTGTTCCCGGAAGCAGAGCGCCAGGCCCGCCCAGGCCTCGCACCAGAGCCCCGAGGAGGCTGGGACCCTGGGCGCCAGCGCTCGCTCGCCCACGACCACCCCCGCAGGGAGTCCGTCCTGGAACCAGACGGGCGTCGAGGCCGCCACGCGGGCCCGAGGCAGCCCGGGGTCGGGGCTCTCGTCCAGCGGCGGGCTCTCGTCCGGCCTGAGCTCGCTGCGCACCCGGTGCTCGGAGCAGGCGTCCCGCAGGATCAGGCCGTCGGGGTCGAAGCTGCCGTAGACCCGGGCCAGGCCGGTCTTGCTGAGCAGCTCGCCCGACGCGCCGCGCCCCAGCACCGAGCCGATCACGTGACTGTTCAGGCCCGGCCGCCGCAGCGGCTCGACCGGCTGGTAGCCCAGGCCGAGGTCCGCAGGATCCAGGCTCACCCGCGCGCTGAACGAGGCGGTGTGGGCCCAGCCCTGGACCGGGTCGGCGGCCACGCCTGGCAGCAGGATCCAGCCGCTGCCGTCCGCAGCGGCATGGTCGACCCGACGCTGGACCACGGGGTGCAGGTGCTCGCGCTGCACCCAGAGCTCGACCTGGAGCTCGGCGAGGGGGTTGTCGAAGCAGTCGCCAGGGCCGCGGGCTGGCGCCACACGCAGCCAGGGGCCCTGGTCCTCGAGGACGACGAAGGGCCAGAAGTCCGTGGTGCTCAGGCTGCGGCCGGGCTCCACGGCCTCGGTGGGAGCGGCGTAGAGGTGGCCGCCCGACCAGAACAGCACGTGCTCGCCCGGCTCCAGCGCCAGCGCCGAGCCGAGCAGCGCGAGCATCACTGCGCCGCCTCGAGCACCCAGGGGTGAGCCGGGTAGAGCGCCAGGGCATTGCTCAGCAGATCGCTGGCCTCCTCCGGGTAGCCCATCTCCGCGAGGCAGCGGGCCTCGACCGCCATGGCCTGGGGCTCCTCCTGGAACCCGAAGCGCGCCTTGCCGATCAGGTTCAGCGCCGCGGGACAGTTCCCGTCCCGCCGCTCGACCTCGGCCCGCAGCGACATGATGACGCGGCTGTCCGGGCGAAGGACCACCGCGTCCTCCAGCAAGGCCCCGGCCTCCTCCAGGTCGCCGCGCGCCATCGCGAGCTCGGCCCCCAGGGTCAGGCTCCGCGCCGAGGGTGGGCCGAGCAGGTCCGCCAGCCACAGCTCCGCCTCGGCGTCGTCCCAGCGCCCTAGCCCCGCGTGGGCCGAGGCCAACCAGGCGTGGGTGGCCGGGCTGGAAGGAAAGGCGCCGACCGCCTCCTGCGCCAGCTCTTCGGCCAGCTCGGGCCGCCCGGCCTCGAGGTAGTCGTCCACCGCGGACAGCAGGGTGATCATGCCCTCGCGGTCGGACTGGGTCACGCGCGTGCTCAGCCGCAGCTCGGCGGCCTCCTCGCCGCGCCCCAGGACCCGGAGCGCGTGCGCGTGGTCGAGCAGACCCTTGTCCTCGTACCAGCTGCCGAAGGGGGCCATGTCGAAGAGCACGACCGCGTCCGCGTAGCGCCCCCCGCGGGCATAGGCGGAGGCCAGCTGGCCCTGCGTCATCAGATCGTCCGGGTTAGCCGCCAGCTCGGCCTCGAACCGCCGATGCGCCGCCCGCCAGGCGCCGCGCCGCATCGCCCGGAGACCCTCCGTCGAGCCCAGATCCTCCGCGTGGGAGGACAGGAGAGTGAGCGTGATCCAGAGCACCGGCCCCACTATCGCGCTTGCCCTCGCGCTGGGAGCGGTCCTCAGCGCCTGCTCCGGCTCCCCGCCGCCGCCGCCCGACGCCGCTCCGGCCAGGCCGTCCCTGATCCTTGTGACCCTGGACACCACGCGCGCCGACCACATCGGCGCCTACGGCTACAAGGGGGCGGTCACCCCGACCATCGACGGGCTGGCGGCCGAGGGCCTGCGCCTGGACCGCGCCTACGCCACCGTGCCGCTGACGACCCCCTCGCACGCCTCGATGATGACCGGCCTGTACCCCACCCGTCACGGCATCCACACCAACGGGGACGCCATCCTGCCCGAGGGCGTCGCGACCCTCGCCGAGCAGCTGAGCCAGGCCGGCTACCGCACGGGCGCCAGCGTGGCGGCCTTCGTCACCACCGACCTCTGGAACCTCGATCAGGGCTTCGGCACCTACTACGACGAGGTCGGACGGGGCGGCGACCGCTGGAGCCGGGAGCGCCCGGCCAACGAGGTGGTGGACGACGCGCTGCGCTTCCTGGAGGCGGGAGACGACGAGCCCTTCTTCCTCTGGGTCCACGTCTTCGACGCGCACACGCCCTACGCGCCGCCCGAGCCCTTCGCGAGCCGAATGCCCCAGCGGCTCTACGACGCAGAGATCGCCTTCGTCGACAGCCAGCTCGGCCGCCTGAAGGCCGCCGTCCCCGACGAGACCGCCTGGATCGTCGTCGCCGACCACGGCGAGGCCCTGAGCCACGAGCACGGCGAGGCCACCCACGGCCTGTTCCTGTACGACCCCACCCTGCGCGTGCCGTTCATCCTGCGGCCCCCCGGCGGCGCCGAGGGCACCAGCTCTCAGCTCACGGTCAGCGGCGTGGACGTGATGCCGACGGCCCTGGGGATGCTCGGTCAGCCCGTGCCCGAGGGCCTCGACGGCGTCGACCTGTCGCCGCTCCTGAGGGGCGAGGAGCTGGACCACCCCCCGGTCTACATGGAGTCGGACACCGTCAAGAACCGCTTCGGCTACCACCCCGAGTGGGCCGTCGCGAAGGGCAACCTGAAGTGGATGGCCACGCCCAACCCGCACCTGTACGCCATGGACAGCGACCCGACCGAGGCCACCAACCTGCTGGCCACCGGGGCCGACCACAGCGCCCAGATCGCCGAGCTGCAGGCCTTCCTCGACGACGTGCGCAGCCAGGCGGTGACGGCCGAGGCCGCTCAGCTCAGCCCCGACCTCGTCGCCCAGCTCGAGGCCCTCGGCTACGTCAGCGGCACGGCCGAGGCCAGCGAGGAGCTGTCCACGATCGACGCCAAGGACCGCCTGGAGACGATCGGCAAGCTCGAGAGGGTGCAGGGCCTGGCCCGCGGAACGGACGAGCAGAAGGAGCAGGCCGAGGCGATCTTCCGCGAAGTCCTGGCCGCCGAGCCGCAGATGGCCGAGGCGCGCGTCGGGCTGGGCCGCATGCTGCTCGATCTGGGTCGCCTCGACGAAGCCGAGCAGGTCTACCGCGACGCCCTGGCGGCCAGCGCGACCTCGACGGTCTGCCGCTCGAACCTGGCCATGGTCCTGGCCCAGAAGAAGCAGTTCGACGAGGCCATCGCCGAGCTGGCCATCGTGCTCGAGCAGGTCCCAGGCGACGAGGGGGCGCGCATGAACACGCTGAAGATGCTCTCGGAGTCCGACAAGGAGGACGAGGCCCTGGCGCGCGCGCTGCAGTACCTCGCCGACGAGCCGGACCACCCCGCCTGGCAGGCCATGGCCGGCGTGCTGCTCATGCGCAAGAGCCGGCCCGAGGAGGCCGAGCCGCTGCTGAGGGCCTCGCTCCAGGGCGACGCCCCCCGCCAGTACGTGCACCGCATGCTGGCCCGCATCGAGATGGGCCGAGGTGACGGCCAGCAGTCCGCCCAGCACCTCGAGAAGGAGCTGGAGACCTACCCTCGCAACGCCGAGGCTCGTCAGGCGCTGGGTCAGGTCTACATGGGGCTGGGCCGCTTCGAGGACGCCGCCGCGGAGTTCAACTTCCTGCTCGAGCGGGACCCGGACAACAGCGAGGCGCGGCGCGGCGCGGCTCAGGCGGCCTTCAACGTCGGCGACTACAGCCGGGCCGAGGAGCTGCTGGCCCCTGCCCTGGCGAAGCCCGACAGCAACGTGCTGATGCTGCAGGCGAACATCCTCTCGAAGCTCGGAAAGCCCGAGGAGGCCAAGGCCGCCGCCGAGCAGGCGAAGGCCATCCGACGAGCCGAGAAGGGCGCCAGCCAGCGCCCCTGAGCGAGCGCTGAGCCCTACTTGACCGTGGCCCAGCCGTACTGCGCGTAGAGGTGGTAGCCGACGTAGTCGGGGTAGTACCCGTAGCTGTTGTCGTAGTAGTAGAAGTCCGTGGGGTCACCGTAGGTCCACGTCATCTTCTCGCCGTCCCAGGTCGCCTCGCCCAGATCCGACCACCAGTAGTAGTAGCCGTAGTAGCCGAGCAGGAGCGTGGGCCCATAGCCGTAGTAGTCATCGGTGTAGGCGTAGGTGTACTCGAAGTCCACCGCCCGGTCCTTGCAGTTGGCGGCGCCGGGGCTGGCCGTGTCGAAGGTGAACACGACGTCGAAGGTCCACTCACAGTCTTCGCAGCCGTACTCGACCGGCGTGCCGGTGCCGTCCCAGTTCAGCTCGCAGTCCTCGACGGCCGTCTCGGCAGCGAACGCGTACCACAGCGTCTCCCCCCCGGTGTAGGTCGAGTAGGTCGGGTCGGTGTCCGCGTCGGAGTCGGCGTCGCTGTCTGCGTCGGAGTCGGCGTCGCTGTCGGCGTCCGAGTCCGCGTCGGAGTCCGCGTCGGAGTCCGCGTCGGCGTCGCTGTCCGTGTCGCTGTCCGCGTCGGCGTCGGCGTCGGCGTCCGCCTCCCAGACCGAGTCCACCGAGTCCTCGACCTTGTCCGTGCACGCGGTGGCGAAGAGGAGCAGGCCCGCAGCGAGCGAGATCGGGATTCGGAGGGTAGACATGCGGGCCCCAGGTCGGTCGGTTCTTCGCCCACTATGCCACACCAGAGCAGGGACGCCCGACCAGATGGCCGGGCGTCCGCTCGAAGTCCGGGTGGACTACTTGACCGTGGCCCAGCCGTACTGGGCGTACAGGTGGTAGCCGACGTAGTCGGGGTAGTACCCGTAGCTGTTGTCGTAGTAGTAGAAGTCCGTGGGGTCCCCGTAGGTCCACGTCATGTTCTCGCCGTCCCAGGTCGCGCCGCCCAGGTCCGACCACCAGTAGTAGTAGCCGTAGTAGCCGTAGAGCAGCGTGGGGCCGTAGCCGTAGTAGTCCGAGGTGTAGGCGTACGTGAAGGCCATGTCGGCGCCGTCGTCGCAGCCATCGGAGAGGTTGCTGTTGCCAGCGTCGAAGGTCAGGTCGACGTCGAAGACCCACTCGCAGCCGTCGCAGAGGTACTCGACCGGGCTGCCCGTGGCGTCCCAGTTGTACTCGCACTGGATCTCGGCGGTCTCCGCCGCGAAGGTGCTCCAGAGCGTCTCGCCGCCCGTGTAGGTGCTGTAGGGGTTGGTGTCAGTGTCGGCGTCGGTGTCGGTGTCCGAGTCGGCGTCGGTGTCGGCGTCGGTGTCGGTGTCCGTATCGGACTCGCTGTCACAGCCGCCGCTGTCGTCGCACTTGCCGCCGTCACACGCCACGCCGACGACCATCAGGCCGCCGACCGCAGCCATCAGGCTCAGGGTCTTCACGTTCATGGGGAACCTCGTCTCTTGCAGGAAGGAAGCACCTTAGCGGCCGGGGCACGCCGCCGCAACGCCGTGGTGAGCATCACTTGCGGATACAGAGCCGCAGCAGCCCCTGGGGATCCGCCTCGTAGCGGACGCCTTCGGTGGCCTCGGGCACCGGGGTGCTGTCGAGCGCCAGATTGAAGCAGGCCTGCTGCTCCTTGTTGGCGATGACCAGGCCCGCGGGCACCAGGCCCTCGCCCGCCGGGGAGCCGTCCTCCCAGAACAGGGGCTGACGCGGCCCGGCCGGGGCCTCGGCCCGCTCGACCAGGCCGATCACGAAGGACTGCCCGTCCGGCGCCTTGATGCGCGCCGGCGGCACGGTGACCTCGTGGGTGCTGCAGCTGGTGGTCAGCTTCAGGCCGGCGCGCGAGGCGCCGTCCACCTCGTAGGTCTCCTGCACCGGGAAGCCGGGGCCGATCGAGGTCGAGTCGAAGCCGATCACGCGCACGCCGCCCCCCAGGGAGGTGCCGACGCTGGCGCCGGAGGCGGGCTTGACGAGCTGCCCGGTGGGCTTGACCTCGCGCAGCTGGCTGCTGGCGTAGGACGAGGACAGAGACCCCGCCGAGAGCGCGACCGGGACCAGGAAGACGCCCGTGTCGGCCTCGAGCAGCAGCTCGGCGTCCGCGATGGGGCGCTGGGTCGCGGGGGGACCGTAGACGGCCACGCCGCTGTCCAGGTGGGCCTTGGTCTGGTCGGAGAAGACGACGTCCAGGGGCTCGTTGACGACGGGCACAAGCGCGCTGCGGTCCACCCACAGATCCAGCACGTAGCCGTCCAGGCCGCTGTCCTTCACCGCGTGGCAGTGGCCGCCCGGCTCACCCAGCGTGCGCACGTGCAGGCGCTCACCCTCGTCCGCGATCACCCGCAGCGGCAGCAGCTCGGTGCCCGGGCCGCCTTCGGACGGGCGGACCCTGTGGCCCTCCTTCGCGGCGGCGGAGGGGTAGAGCGCGGCGCCCACGGGCACGAGCACGAAGTGACCCTCGGGCACCTCCTGCTCGGAGACCTTGGCGACCCAGTCCTCGGCCCCCCAGCCCCAGCTGGCCTCGACCTGCCAGTCCAGCAGCTCCAGCTTCTCGCCGCCCGGCCCCTTGGTGCCGCGGGGCGCCGAGGTCGTCGACTTCTTCTTGCCGACCATCTCAGGGTTGAGCTCCAGGCTGGGGGAGGCGACCTCGACCCGATCAGCGCCCAGGTAGACGTGGGTCTTCACCGTGGCCTTGCGCCCGCTGTGCTCGGCCTCGACCGCGACGACGTAGCTGGACTTGCCGAGGTCGACGACGAACTCGTCGCTGTACGGGAGCGACACCGCCTGATCGACGACGGGCCCCGCAGGGGTGTCCACCTTGAGCTGAAGGGTCAGGTCCGCGTCGGCGGCCTGGGCGTTCGAGAGCGCGAGGAGCAAGGAAATCACGGTGCCTCCGGACTACTCGCCTAACGCGAAGGAGCGGGATGGCGACCCCTCAGTTCGACCAGAGACGAGGGCGGCGGGACCAGAATCCGCTCCGCACGCTCCAGCTCACGCTGGAGGTCCTCCTCGTCCCCTAGAGCCTCGAGCAGGGCCAGACGCAGCATCAACGGCTCAGCTCCGTCACCGGCCTGGTCGAGCCAGTACCACAGCGCGTCTTCATCACCTTCACGGAGCGCCAGCACGGCCCGAAGCCAGGGCAGGTCCGGGCTGTCCGGGTCTTGCTCGGTCGCCAGCTCGAGAGCACGCCGGGCCTCATCGGGCCGAGCCACGCCGCACTCCAGCAGCAAGGCCGCCTCGACGCGACGGGCGTAGGGGCCATCGACCGCCGAGAGCTCACCAAGCCACGCCTCTCGGTGAGCTGGCTCGCAGCGGGCCAGGCTGCCGGAGATTCCCTCGCAGGCGCCCCTCAGCGCCGAGGCCCGCCCAGGCAGGAAGAGGGCGACAGCCTCGCCTGACCACACCGCCCCCCAGCGCGCATCCAGCGCCTCGCAAAGCGGGGCCCGCTTCGGGACCACCGCGCCGTCGAAGCCCCACTGCTGGTCCAGGGCGAAGAAGGCCTCGGGGAGCCGGGTCGCCTCATCCGCGCGAGCGAACCACACCTCGTCGAAGTGCACGGGGGTGCGCCCGTCGATGAAGACCCTGGCCGGCCCCTGCCAGCCCAGGTAGCCGCCAGAGTCGTAGTCGTTGAAGATGAGCCCCTCGGGGAGCCGCGACTCCACGCCGAACGGTAGCTCACCCGCCACGGGGGCAAGCCGGGGGCCGCCCGCCCAGAACAGGTACGGGAGCACCGGCACGAGCAGGAGCGCCCACCAACGACCACGAGACCCCAGCGCCAGCCCCTGCGCGGCGAACGGAAGAGCCAGGACGGTGGCGGCCGCGAAGAAACGCACCGCGGTCAGCGACAGCGCAAGCCCGAGCAGGGCGAGCGCAAAGGGCCCCAGCCACCGCGACGGATCCCGCCAGATCCGAACCAGCCCGAACGCACCGACCACCAGCTGGAGCTCCAGGATCAACGGCGCCAGGCTCCTCCCCGAGCCCACCAGGCCTGGTGGCCAGAACCAGGACGCGTCAGCGGGTGACATGTCCTCGATGCCCTCGACGCTCGAGTGGGTGAGGACCTGATCGATGATCTCCAGCCCGAAGGGGCCGACCAGAGGAAGCGGCAGCAGCAACAACAGGGGCCAATCTCGGCGCGTGAGCGGCCAGGCCGCCCCCAGCATCACGAAGGGCGCGAGCACGAAGCTCGAGTGCGACTGCGACCAGAACAGACCCAAGCCAAAGAGCGGCAGCCACCGCCGCTCGCGAGCCAGCCAGATCACCAGCGGGAGCAGGACGAGGAAGAAGCTCTGTGGGCGGGCCGCGAAGCGGTAGCTGACCCCGGCGACCCCGAGCGCCGCGAGGCCGAGGGCCGCCCAGGGGTCCTTCACGAGGCTCTCGGCGAGGCGGAGCATGGCCCAACCCGAGAGGGCGGCCAGCACGCCGACCGCGGCCAGGATCAGCCCCATCCCACCCAACTCGTAGAGCCCCAGGACGAGGAGGTCGAAGGTCCACTCCGGGTCGACGTACAGGGCGCCTGGGTCCGGACCGACGGGGTCCGGAAAACTCAGAGCGCGATGCTCGAAGGCGGCCTTGCCCATCGACAGGTGCCACCACACGTCGAGGCACTTCGCGGGCCGACAGGCGGCCAGGCCCGCCGCGGCCACGAGGACGAACCGGAGCATCCGGGTTTCGCGACGCATCGGCGCATGATGGCACGTCTATCCAGCGCCACGCCGAATCTGCGATTCGTGGACGGTGCCCCCTGGCGAGGCCCCAGGAGCTGGCACGGCCGTTGCGGAAGGGGTGACTGCCAACCGGAGTCACCATGTTCCTCTTTCACCTCGCCGCTCTCGCACAGGCCCAGAGCGAGCTGCCGCTCGAGTCCATCTCGTATGAGGTCCTCATCACGGGCCCCTACGCCGAGATCACCGTCCAGCAGACCTTCCAGAACCCCAACGAGGACTTCATCGAGGCGCTGTACACCTTCCCGCTCCACCAGGAAGCCGCCGTCGACGACATGAACATGCAGCTCGGCAGCCGCGTCATCCGAGGCGAGATCCAGACCAGGGAGCAGGCCCGCGAGACCTACGAGCAGGCCGTCGCCGAGGGACGCACCGCCGCGCTCACGGAGCAGGACCGACCCAACATCTTCAGCCAGAGCGTCGGAAACATCGCGCCGGGCGAGAGCGTCACGGTCGAGCTGCACATGACCCAGCCGCTGTCCTACGCGGACGGCGTCTACGGCCTCGAGATCCCGATGACGGTCGGTCCCCGCTTCTCCCCGGCCAGCGTCCAGGACGTCGAGGCCGTCTCGCCGCTGACCTCGGCGGGCCCCACCGGGGTCCTGGTGGACCTGCGGATCGACGTCGAGATGGGCATGCCCCTTGCCGAGGTCTGGTCCCCCAGCCACGAGCAGGTGCGCATGCAGGGCGAGGGCTCCCTGGCGGTGTCGGGCCTGCGCCCGAACAAGGACTTCGTGCTGAACATCGACGTGGACAGCGAGGAGCCCATCGCCAGCCTGCTGACCCAGGGCGACCACTTCGCGCTCACGCTGGAGCCGCCCATGGATCCGGCCCCCGAGACGGTCGTGCCCCGCGAGCTGGTCTTCGTGGTCGACAACAGCTGCTCGATGAACGGCGTGCCGCTGAACATGGCCAAGGATGCGATGCGCACCGCGCTGCGAGGGATGCTGCCCGG
>CALGIB010000634.1 GCA_937915955.1 uncultured Pseudomonadota bacterium | reverse complement strand
GACGCCACGCGCCCCTACGTCGAGCGTCCCAGCGAGGACGGGCTGACCCTGGTCGAGATCGACCTCAACAGCGACGGCCGCGCCGACGTCTACAACTACTACCGGGAGCGCACGCAGGCCGCGCGGCTGCTGGTGAAGAAGGAAGTGGACCTGAACTGGGACGGCAAGATCGACGTCAGCAGCTACTACGATGACAGCGGCATCCTCATCCGCGAGGAGATGGACGGCGACTTCGACGGCAAGGTCGAGTGGGTCGACCATTACCAGGGTGGTCGCCGCGTCATGAGCGAGGTCGACACCAAGTACGACGGTCGCTACGACCTGTACAAGTTCTACGAGAATGGCCGCATCCGTCGCAAGGAGCGGGACTCTGACGGCGACGGCAAGATCGACTACTGGGAGTACTTCAACGACGAAGGCTCCATCGTGAAGACCGGACGCGACCTGGACGGCGACGGCCAGATGGATGTCCGCGACGACATGTAGTCCCTGGCGGCCGCCGGACCCTCCTCAGACCTGAAGCCGAGCCACCTCGGCCTCGACCATCATCCGGACCAGGTCCGGGAACTGGACCCTGGGCTCCCAGCCCAGGGACTCGCGCGCCCGGCTGGCGTCGCCCCGCAGGCGCACCACCTCGTTACGGCGGAACAGCCTCGGGTCCTGCTCGACGTGCTCACGCCAGTCCCGGCCCAGGGTCTCAAAGGCCAGCCGGACCAGGTCCTCGACCGAGTGGTCGACGCCGGTAGCCACGACGAAGTCGCGGGCCCGATCCTGCTGGAGCATGGACCACATGGCCTGGGTGTAGTCGCCGGCGAAGCCCCAGTCCCGGCGGGCGGTGAGGTTGCCCAGGCGCAGCTTGTCCACCCGCCCCAGGTGTACGCGGGCCACGCCGTGAGCGACCTTTCGAGTCACGAACTCCAGGCCGCGCCGCGGGGACTCGTGGTTGAACAGGATTCCGCTGACCACGAACAGCCCGTGGGCCTGTCGGTAGTTCTGAACCATCATGTGCGCGTAGAGCTTGGCGCAGGCATAGGGCGAGGCCGGGGCGAAGCGGCTGTCCTCGTTCTGCGGGCAGTCCGGGCTGTTGCCGAACATCTCGGAGCTGCTGGCCTGGTAGACCCGCGCGGCGGGGTGCACTCGACGGACGGCCTCGAGCAGGCGGACCAGACCGAGCCCGGTGGCCTCGGCGGTCAGCAGGGGCTGGGTCCAGCTGGTCGGTACGAAGCTCTGGGCGGCGAGGTTGTAGATCTCGTCCGGGCGGTACTCCTCGACCAGGTCGTAGAGCGAGCCGAGGTCGTGCAGGTCGGCGTAGCGCAGCACCAGCGCGTCGAGGTGTTCGATGCGCCAGTGGTTCTCGGCCGAGAGCCGACGGTGCACGCCCACCACGCGGTAGCCACGCTCCAGCAGCTGCTCGGCGAGGTAGCTGCCGTCCTGCCCCGTGATGCCGGTGACGAGGGCGGTGCGCACTATCGGTTGTCGATCTCGCGGCTGTGCGTGGGGGCGTTGTCGCCCTCCGCGTACCAGTCCACTACGAACTTCCCGCCCCGGTCCATGTCGAGCTGGACCTTGGGGGAGTAGCAGCAGTCGGCCTCGCCCTCGTTGTCGTCCCAGGCCTCGTAGATGGAGATCTCCTGGCCGTCGGGCTGGATGTCGGGCGAGAAGTTCGCGTCGCAGGCGGCGTAGACGCCGACCCGCGTCACAGTGATGCGCGTGCTGGTCGCCTCGATCTCCATGCTCGGCGCCGACGGGTCGTCGAAGTCCCAGTTCGAGCAGAAGGACGCGTCCGAGCTGACGGTCACGCTTCCGGGGCCACAGGCCAGGACAAGCATCAGGAACATGAGCGAGCCTCCAAGGGGTCGCAAGATAGCCGGCGCCCGGTCAACTGCGTATCAAAGGT
>CALGIB010000633.1 GCA_937915955.1 uncultured Pseudomonadota bacterium | reverse complement strand
CCATCACGGCGCAGGTGTTGCCGTCGAAGCCCTTGTCGCTGTGATCGAAGCCGATGTCGTTGACGACCTCGCGCACGACCTTGGGGTAGTCGACGGTGCCCTTGGACGTGATCTCGCCGGCCAGGACGACCAGACCGGTCTTGACCAGGGTCTCGCAGGCGACGCGGCTCTTGGGATCCTGGGCCAGGAAGGCGTCCAGGATCGCGTCCGAGATCTGGTCGCACATCTTGTCGGGGTGACCCTCGGAGACGGACTCGGAGGTGAACAGGTAGTCCTTCAGACCCATGGGATTCCTCGCTTTTCAGGCATTACGCCCGGCAGTGTTCGGTGGGCACGTGGAGCCGTCAAGCCCAGCTCCGGTGCGACGACCCTTGCGCATATCGCGATAGCAAGATGCTGCATAGGTTCGCCTTCGCGCGGACAATCGGAGACGTCGACAATGGCCCACAGTCCCCCCTTCGTTGCGCTCTGCGAGGCCGCCCGCGCCCGCATCACCGAGGTCTCCGTGACCGAAGCCCTGACCGGCGGAGCGGTCCTGGTCGACGTGCGCGAAGACCACGAGTGGGACCTGGGCCGCATGCCCGGAGCGGTCCACGTGGGTCGAGGCGTGCTGGAGCGGGACGCCCTGTCGCGCTGGACCCTGGACACGCCGCTGGCCCTGTACTGCGGCGGCGGCTACCGCTCCGCCTTGTCGGCCGACAGCCTCCAGCGGATGGGCTTCACCGCGGTCGTCAGCGTCGCTGGTGGCTACAAGGAGTGGACGCGACTCCGGCAGGGCTGATCGGTGCGCGGACGCGCTCGGCGACGGGGGCCCAGGGCTGGCCCACCCCCGCCTCGGTGAGCAGGCTTGGCGACATGCTCCACGACGACCTCCTCCTGCGTCAGCTCCATCGCCTCGCCGTCGCCGTCGCCCAGGCGGCGGGGCTGAACGTGCCACCGCGTCCCGGAACTTCGAGAGCGCCTGGAGGTCGTAGACTGAGCTCATGCTCGCGTCCCTCCTCGTCGCCGCCTTCGCCCAGGAGCAGCTCGAGCTGCCCTCCCAGACCACGACGCGCCTGACGGTGAACGTCACGGGGAGCGAGGCCGGACTCCTGGCGATGCACGTCGAGGCCGGGGAGCAGCGCCTGGATGGCCGAACGGACGAGCGGGGCACGGTCGTGTTCCTGCTGCCCGTCGAGACCGCCGTCGACATCTACGTCGGCGAGCACCTCGCCGGCAGCATCGTGACCCCCGAGGTCGGCTACAACGCCAGCGTGCCCATGAGCTGGCCGCCCGGCTTCACCATCCAGTTCGTCGAGCTGAGCGCCGAGGGCGAGATCCCGCCGCAGGGCCAGCGGCAGCCCCTCGTCGGCCAGGACTTCCGCATCGAGCCCACCGACGACAGCGAGATCCGGGTGCTGACGACCGACGCGACCGGCCGCATCACCATCGGCTGGCTGATGCCCGGTCAGGCCTTCCACCTGATCCACGTCCCGCCGCTGGGCACCGAGGAGGACTGGCACCGCTGGCCCCGGCCCATGGACATCACGGGCTCGAGCGAGGAGCGCATCGTCGGCTACACGGCCGGATACTCGCTGCGCCTCGAGCACATGAACTTCGAGGTGGGCAAGGCCTCCTTCGCGCCCGAGAGCCGCGACACGACCCACGCCTACCTGGATCAGCAGGCCCGGGAGCTCAAGGTCTACTTCGACCAGCACCCGGGCTCGGTGATCGAGGTCCAGGGCCACACGGACGCGACCGGCTCCGAGGCGGCCAACCAGCGGCTGAGTGAGGCGCGCGCGAACACCGTGGCCGCTCGCTTGATCGCCGCGGGCGTGCCCAAGGAGCGGGTGCGGGCCCTGGGGATGGGCGAGACCGCGCCCATGTCCGACAACCAGACCGAGGAAGGCCGCGCGCTGAACCGACGCGTCGAGCTGCACTTCGTCGACCCGTAAGCCGCAGCACGCCGAGGGCGTTGTCCCTCCGAGGTGAGCATGCTCCTGACCCTGATCGCGCTGGCCCTCGCCGAGGACGCGCGTGAGCCCGTCACCATCCCGGTCGCCGAGGCCGAAGCCGAGATCGAGCGCAGGGCGCCGGAGCTCGGCTCCTGGCTGCTCGAGCACCCGGGCGTGCTGCTCGAGGTGCAGGTGCACACCGACACGTCGGGGAGCAGCGCCTACAACCAGCGCGCCTCCGCCGAGCGAGCCCTCGCGCTCAAGAACCAGCTGATCGACGCTGGTGTCTCCCCCTCCCTGGTTGTGGCGCGAGGGCGCGGCGAGTCCGAGCCGCTGACCGAGGACGGACTGGACCCGGCCAATCGACGCGTGGTCCTGGTGTTCCGGCCTGAGTGAGCCTCAGCTCATCAGGCCCGAGATGACGAGCAGCCCTGCGACGCCCCATGGGGAGCTCCGGGTGGGCCTGGTCTCACCGCGCAAGTCCCAGGCCTGCTCAAACGCCGACTATCCGCCGCACCCCTGTGTGTGGATCCAAACCTGCCCGCGTCAAAGGACCCGGACCCGGCATGCAGCCACGGGCAGCCCTCGGAGCAGATAAGCCTCGGTCATGCGCGTCGCGATGATCGGGCCGAGCCTCTCGGCCCAGGGCGGAATCGCCACCCTGGCCCGGACCTTCCTCGAGTCCCAGGCACTGCAGGCTCACGAGGTCCGCTACTTCCCCACCGTCGGCGAGGGCGGCAAGCTCCGCAAGCTGGCGCAGATGGCCCGGGGCCAGGCCGGCTTCGTCGGCTCGCTGTTGGGGGGCTTCACGCCGGATCTGTTCCACATCCACGTGGCGGACGGCGCCAGCTTCTTCCGAAAGATGACCTACTTCCAGCAGGCCCGGACCACGGGCCGTCCGGTCATCCTGCACAACAACTTCGCCAACCTGGAAGAGCTGGTTGCTCGCTCGAGCCTGCACGAGTCCCTGGTCCGGCGCTGCTACTCGGCCGCCACGCAGGTCCACGTCGTCAGCCACGACATGGCCTCGGACATCCGCCAGTGGACGCGGGGCGAGGCCAACATCCGGGTGCTCTTCAACCCGGTCCCGGCGGCCGAGTTCCCCTGGTCCGGACCCCGCGGCGACAAGGACCACCCGGTCGTGCTCTTCATGGGTCGCGTCGGCGAGCGCAAGGGCGTCTTCGACCTGATCGAGGCCTGGCCGCAGGTCCTGGCCCGGGTCCCCCAGGCCCGGCTCCGCATCGGTGGCGACGGGGATCTGGACCGCCTCCGCGCCCGCCTCGCCGAGCTGGGCGTGGCGGACTCGGTGGACGTCATGGGCTGGATCTCCGGTGCGGACCGGCTGCAGGCCTACGCTGAGGCCGACGTCTACGCCCTGCCCTCCTACGCCGAGGGCCTGCCGGTCAGCGTGCTCGAGGCCATGGCCTCTGGCCTGGCGGTGCTCAGCACGAACGTGGACGGCACCCCGGACGCCATCGTCGGGGGCGAGACCGGCTTCATGCACGAGCCCGGAGACCGCACGGCCATCGCCCACGGGCTGGCCCAGCTGCTCGAGGACGTCGAGCTGCGGGACCGCATGGGCGCCGCTTCACGCGCTCGGGTCGAGGAGGTCTTCGACGGCGAGATCCTGAGCCGCGAGCTGGTCGGCTACTGGGACGAGGCGCTCCGAGCTCAGCCGTCCAGCCGGTAGACATCGCGGATACGCTCGAGCACGGCCTCGAAGTCCAGGTCCAGGTCCACGAGCAGGCCCTCGTGCAGATCGTAGACCCATCCGTGCACCGTCGGCGTGTGGTCCACGAGCCAGTGGCGCTGGACCGAGCAGGCCTTGGCCACGTTCACGCACTGCTCGATCACGTTGAACTCCACCAGCTTGCGGAAGCGCTGGGGCTCGGGCAGGCGCTGGAGCTCGTCGTGGTGCAGCCGGTAGACGTCCCGGATGGTCCGCAGCCAGGGGTTCAGCAGGCCCAGGTCGGCGGACTGCATGGCGGCCTTCACGCCGCCACAGCCGTAGTGGCCACAGACCACGATGTGCTTCACGTCCAGGTGCGCCACCGCGTACTCGATGACCGACTGCACGTTGAGGTCCGTCGCCAGGACCATGTTCGCGATGTTTCGGTGGACGAAGACCTGGCCGGGATCCACGCCCATGATGACGTTGGCCGGGACGCGGCTGTCCGAGCAGCCGATGTACAGGAAGTCGGGGTTCTGCGCCCTGGCCAGGTTCTCGAAGAAGTCCGGGTCCTTGCCCTTCATCTCCGCCACCCAGGCGCGGTTGTTCTCGAAGATCTGGGTGTACATCTCACCGAAGGGCATCTGGACTCCGATTCCTGCGTGGAGCCGTCTATCCCGGAGAATCCCCGGACCTGCGCTCAGCCCTCGGGGTAGCGCCCACTGACCTCGTACCAGGCCTGCTTCGCCAGCATCCCCAGGAACTTGGAGTCCTCGATGATGTACCGCTTGTACATGCGCCTGGGCTCCTGCCAGAGCCGGTAGGTCCACTCGATGCCCGCCTTGGCCATCCAGTCGGGCGCGCGCTTGTACAGGCCCGCGTCGATGTCGAAGGTGCCGCCCACGCCGAGCACGAAGCCGACCTTGGCCAGCATCTCCCGGTTGCGGTCGACGAACTCCTCCTTCTTGGGCGAGGTGATCGCGATGAAGAGCAGCTGAGCGCCCGACTCGTAGATGTCCTTGGCGATCTCGGCCTCGTCCTCTTGCTTGAAGTAGCCGTTTCGGGCCCCGACGATCTGGAGACCGGGGTGCTGGCGCTCGTACTTGGCGCGGGCGGCCTGGAGGCTCTCCTCCTTCGCTCCGAGCAGGTAGATCCTGTAGCCACGCTGGGCGGCGACAGGCAGCAGCGCGTAGAACAGGTCGATGCCGGCGACGCGCTCGGGCAGGGTCTTTCCGAAGAGCTTGCTGGCCCAGACCACCGGCGTCCCGTCGGCGGTGACCAGGTCACACTTGCCGACGATCTCGCGGAAGTAGGGCTCGTCCTTCATCTTGACGAGCTGATCCACGTTCACGCCGCAGCCCTGGTGGATGCGACCCGAGGCCAGGTAGCCCTCGACCCGGGCCACGGCCC
>CALGIB010000632.1 GCA_937915955.1 uncultured Pseudomonadota bacterium | reverse complement strand
ACCTACGAGACCGACCCGCTGGACGAGGACACCGACGACGGCGGGCGCAGCGACGGCGAGGAGGTCCTCTACGACGGCACCGACCCGCACGACCCCAGCGACGACCTCGAAGACAGCGACGACGACGGCATCTCGGACTGGGCCGAGGACAACGAGTTCGGCACAGACCCCAACGACCCGGACACCGACGACGACGGGCTCGAGGACGGCGAGGAGGTCTACGAGCACGACACCGATCCGCTGGACCCGGACACCGATGACGACGGCCTGACCGACGGCGAGGAGGTCCTGACCTACGAGACCGACCCCCTGGACGCGGACAGCGACGACGACGGCCTGACGGACGCGACCGAGGTCAATGACACGCTCACCGACCCCAACGACCCCGACACCGACGACGGCGGCGTGGACGACGGGGACGAGGTGGACAACGGCACGGACCCGAACGACCCCGAGGACGACTTCCCCGAGGGCGGCGACAGCGGTGAGCCCACCGACGACAGCGGCGTGTCCGGCATGTACACGGGCGGCGGCGGCTGCGAGGGCTGCAGCGCGGGCACCCCCGCCGGCGGCCTGATGGGCCTGCTGGGCCTAGTCGGCCTGGTCCTGCTCCGTCGGCGACGCTGACTCGAGGGCCCGGATCAGGGCGACGAGCTTCTCGAGCTCCTCGCTCACGTCCAGCTGCAGCGCGGACAGCACCAGGGTCGCTCCGTCGGGGTGGACCCGGCTGCCCGGGTAGCCGTGCACGACCTCGAGCAGCGGCTCGACCAGCGCGGCGTCCTCGAACAGCTCGCCCGAAGCGCCGCTGACCTTGAGCAGCTGGTCCACGACGAGGTTGCCGGTGGGCTCGGCGTCCCAGAGCTCGTGGTCCTTGTGCACCGCGCGAAAGGAGCTGCGTCCCGCCGCGCGGAGCTGGCAGCGTCCCTGGTCGTCCATGCGGGCGCCGACGGCGACCCCATGCAGCTCTCCGACGATGTCGGCGTCCTCGCCCACCCGCAGCCCGAGCTCGCCGGCGCAGACGGCCCAGGGCGAGCCCAGATCGACGGCGTCCCGCAGCGCAGCAGCCCAGGTCAGGCGGCGGGGGATCTGCTGGGTCTGGGGCCAGCTGACGCTGAGCTGGTTGCCGCCGAAGTCCCCGATGGCGACGTGCTCGCTGAGGGAGCGAAAGCGTCTCGTGACGGGCTCGCTCAGCACCCGCAGGCTGTTGCCCAGCGGCTGGCGGATCTCCATGCCCGCGGTGGTGACGCCCGCCCCCACGCGTACAGCCCGGAGGCGCAGCTCGCGGCGTCCGTACTGGACGACGAGGTAGCGCGGGAAGAAGCCGGCGTGGCCCAGGACGAGCAGCTCGGGGATCTCCTCGAGCGCAGCTCGGAGCCGGCGCGTGTCCCGCCAGGTCGTGAACAGGTCGCGCAGGGCCAGCGGCAGGGCCATGACGGCGAACACGCCGACGAGGCCGAGGATCAAGTTGAGCGCAGGGTGCACGCCTCTACTCCGGCAGCAGGGTGGCCTCGATGGCCTCGGCCATCTCCACCGTCAGGGTAGCGCTGGGGTGGATGTGGTCCAGCCACTGCTCGGTGTTCCACTCGGCCCCGACGGGCACCTCGGCCTCCAGATCGATCAGCCCCAGACCGCGGCGAGCCGCCTGGGCGCGGATGACCGCGTTCACCACGGCCTGCCCGGCCCGCACGTCCTCGATGACGGCGGCCTCCTCGGAGGGCAGGCTGCTCGGGGCGGCGCCCGGGATCAGGTAGGTCAGCAACCAGAGCTGGGTCTCCCGCGCCTGGGTGACCTCGACCAGGGGGTCCAGCGCTCGGTCGAAGGCGGCCTGCAGGTGCTCGATGCCGGCCAGCGCGGGGCGCTCGTCACGGGTGGCCCAGCGCAGCAGCCTAAGCAGGCGCGGCCCTCTCCAGCCCGAGGTGCTCCGCCCCAGGTCCTCGAACTGGCGCCGACGCAGCCTCTGCCCCGCGCCGGGCTCGAACTGCACCTGGTCGTTGTGGCCCAGCATGACGAGCACGATCGAGCCCTCGGGGAGCTGCTGGACCCTCGGAACGCCCTCCTCCTCGGCCCAGGCGACGCGGGCCCCGGGGGCGGCGTGACGAGCGACCTCGATGCGCCGCTTGCGCAGGCTCCTGCCCAGCCGCTCGGGCCAGCTCTGCCCCTTGCCCAGGCCTACGCCCGCGGTGACCGAGTCGCCCAGGCACAGGACGCTCCCTCGGGCCTCGGTCAGGCCGGGCAGGTCCGAGACCACAGCGCGACCGGGGAGCAGGGCCAGGGCCCCCTCGGCGAGCAGCGCGAGCAGCACCAGCACCAGCGCGCTGTAGCAGAGCTTCCGCCATGTGGGAATCGGCCGCATGACAGCTCACCTATCCCACCGATACGCTGCCCCGATGCTGACCCTGCTGATGGCCTGCGCGCCCCGCGCCGAGCTCCTCGCCGCCGAGCCGATGTCGGCCTACGGGCACGAGCGCGTGCGGATGCTGGTGGACCCCGATCTGCTCGTCAGCCGCGTCCGGGTCGGTGGGGTGCTGGCCTACGATCTGGAGCAGGTCGGGGGCGAGCTGTCCTTCACCGTCCAGGGCGGCGATCCGGGCGACGCCGAGGTCCTGCTCGACACGGATCGGGGCGAGATCGGGGCCGACGGGCCGCTCACCTACGTCGAGCCCATCGACCCGCTCTTCGACCGCGTGGTCGGCGTCGGCGCCAGCCTGACCATGGGGGTCCAGGACGGCGTGCCCACCCAGCACGGGC
>CALGIB010000631.1 GCA_937915955.1 uncultured Pseudomonadota bacterium | reverse complement strand
CGGCTCGGGGCTGGGCGCCGCGCTGCCGTCCGGGGCGGCCTCGGGGTCTCCACCGTCCGGCGTGGCGGGGCCGTCGACGCCCGGCTGGGGCGGACCTCCGCCCTGCAGGTCGGCGTTGTCGTCCAGCACCAGGGCGATGCCCGTGACGTCCTCGCTGCCGATCTCGAGCGCCACCTTGGCGGCGGGGTCGCCGGCGCCGGGGCCGTCACCCGCGGCGTCGAGGAAGGCGACGATCTGGAGGGGGCCATAGTCCTTGGGCACGTCCTCGGACCAGTCGCCCATCGAGGTCAGCTCGGCGGTGTGCACCAGCGACGGCGCGGCGATGCCCTCCTGCACCAGGAAGTCGAGCCGGATCCGCCCCGTGACCTCGCCCGGGTAGTCGATCGTGCCGCTGATCTTGACGGAGCCGTCGCTCAGATCGAAGCCCACGTTCCCGGGCTGGTCGCCGCCGCTGGGGGGGCCCGCGCCCGGGTCGTGGTCGGGGGCTACGGCGCCGTCCGCGCCAGGCCCAGGTGCGCCGTCCTGGGGCGTCTCCGGACAAGCCGTCAGGGCGACCAGGCATCCCGCCAACAACCAACGCATCACGCCTCCTTGGTGAGCTCGTCTCGGCTCCGGGCTACCACCGCAGCGGCGATGCTGTCAACGACAGGCCTCGCCTTGACTGGGGGCGCGCGCACGCGGTAGGACACGTGTCTCCCGCGGGCCGAGGGTAAGGACTCGACTCGCCCAAGCAGGCTGCTGAACAGATGTCGGTCACCGTCCGCGGATACGTCTTCATCGACGCCCTCCAGCCGCAGCTGGCTGCCTTCACGGGCACCACCTGCCGGGGCTTCCTGCCCCTGGCCGGTCAGGCGTCCCTGTGGGTCGAGACGGCCCCGGGCATGATCATCAACCGCGTCACTGACGTGGCCCTGAAGGCCACCCGGGTGGCCCCGGCGGTGCAGGTCGTCGAGCGCGCCTTCGGCCTGCTCGAGGTCCACCACGACGACCAGGGCGAGGTGCTGAGCGCCGGCGACGCCATCCTGGACTACCTCAAGGTGGACCGGGCCGACGTGGTCAAGCCGAAGGTCGTCTCCAACCAGATCATCCGCGCGGTGGAGCCCTACCAGGCGCAGCTGATCAACCGCAACCGCCAGGGCATGATGCTCATCCCCGGGCAGTCGCTCTACATCCTCGAGACCGAGCCCGCGTGCTGGGCCGTCATCGCCGCGAACGAGGCCGAGAAGGCCGCGAACGTGAGCTTGGTGAACCTGCTCCCCTTCGGCGCCTTCGGCCGCCTCTGGATGGCTGGCTCGGAGTCCGAGATCGACTCCGCCGCCGAGGCCGCCCAGGCCGTGATCGAGTCCCTCGCTTCCTCCTGAATCCCTGACAGCTAGAACACCTGGAGAACCCGATGGCTGATGCCCTTGGAATGATCGAGACCCGCGGCTTCGTCGGCATGGTCGAGGCCGCTGACGCCATGGTCAAGGCCGCTCGCGTCGAGCTGGTCGGCTACGAGAAGATCGGCGGCGGCTACGTCACCGCCATCGTGCGTGGCGACGTCGCTGCGGTGAAGGCCGCCACCGAAG
This sequence comes from uncultured Pseudomonadota bacterium, assembly GCA_937915955.1. Lineage (GTDB taxonomy): Bacteria > Myxococcota_A > UBA796 > UBA796 > CAJQPC01 > JAAESX01. Next base: position 4,443 of record CALGIB010000631.1, on the reverse strand, counting down.
CCGGAGCCCGCCAGGCGCAGCGCATCGGCGAGCTCGTCTCGGTCCACGTGATCCCGCGTCCCCACGGGAACCTCGACGAGATCCTGCCGCTGGGCCGCGTTCCGACCGAATCTTGAGCGCCTGAGCCATGAAGCTCGGACGCATCGTCGGCACGGTCGTGTCGACCCAGAAGGACCCCAAGGTCGACGGACTGCGCCTATACCTGGTGCAGGACCTGGCCCTGGATCTCTCTGGCAAGGACTCCTTCGTGGTCGCCGCCGACGCCATGGGCGCCGGGGTAGGCGAGGTCGTGCTGTACGCCTCGGGCTCCTCGGCCCGGCAGACCGACGCGACCAACGGGCGGCCCGTGGACGCGGTGGTCATGGCCATCGTGGACACCATCGACCTGCAGGGCGAGCTGCTCTTCAACAAGGTGCCGCCCTACCCTGAGACGGAAGGCTGATGCAGCGCGATCAGATCCACGCGGTGGTCGAGCGGGTGCTCGCCCGGGTCAACGGGGGGCAGACCCCTCCTCGGGGCGAGCTCTGCGCGAACCCCAAGGGCGTCTACAAGACCGTCTCCGAGGCGGTCGACGCGGCGCGGACCAGCCAGCGGATCCTGATCAACCTGCCGCTCGAGAAGCGCCGCGAGATCATCGCGAACATCCGCCGGCGCTGCGCCGAGGACGTGCACACGCTGGCGCTGATGGCCCACGAAGAGACGGGCCTGGGCCGCTACGAAGACAAGATCAAGAAGAACCTGCTGGTCATCCACAAGACCCCGGGTCCCGAGATCCTCGAGCCCACCGCCTGGACCGGCGACTCGGGCCTCACGCTGATGGAGCGCGCGCCCTACGGCGTCATCGGCTCGATCACGCCATGCACGAACCCCACCGAGACCATCATCTGCAATGGCATCGGCATGGTCTCGGGCGGCAACACGGTGGTCTTCAACACCCACCCCTCGGCCAAGCGCACCAGCGCCTACTGCATCGACCTGATCAACTCGGCGGCCATCGAGGTCGGCGGGCCCGACAACCTGATGTGCTGCGTCGAGTCGCCCACCATCGCCTCGGCGGGCGAGCTGATGACCTTCCCGGGCCTGCGGCTCATCGTCGTGACCGGCGGCGGCGCGGTGGTCCACGCGGCCATGAACTCGGGCAAGAAGGCCATCTGCGCGGGCCCCGGCAATCCCCCGGTCGTCGTGGACGAGACGGCCGACATCGCGGCTGCGGGCCGCGGCATCGTGGCCGGCGGCAGCTTTGACAACAACATCATCTGCACCGACGAGAAGGAAGTGCTGGTGGTGGACAAGGTCGCCGACCAGCTGCTCGAGGCCATGCGCAACAGCGGCGCGGTGCAGCTGCGGAACCACCAGATCACGCGCCTCGAGAAGCTGATCCTGACCCCCGACCGCGAGCACATCAACCGCGACTGGGTCGGTAAGTGCCCCTCGGAGATGCTGCGCGAGATCGACGTGCCCTTCAAGGGCGATCCGCGGCTCATCACCTGCGAGGTCCCGTTCGAGCACCCCTTCGTCCAGCACGAGCTGCTCATGCCGGTCATGGCCGTGACCCGGGTGCGCGACGTGCACGAGGGCATCGACCTCGCCAAGGAAGCGGAGCACGGGTACGGCCACACGGCCAGCATGTACTCCAAGAACCTGGACGCCCTGCACCGCATGGCCCGAGTCATGGACGTCAGCATCTTCATCAAGAACGCGCCCAACTACGCCGGCCTGGGCTTCGGCGGCGAGGGCTTCACCAGCTTCACCATCGCCAGCCCCTCCGGCGAGGGCCTGACCACCGCCCGAGACTTCACCCGGGTTCGTCGCTGCACGCTCGCCGGGTACTTCCGGATCGTCTAGCCATGCACGACGCGCTGGCTCTGGTGGAGCTCGGCTCCATCGCACGGGGCTACCGCGTCGTCGACGCCATGGTGAAGAAGAGCCCGGTGACGGTGCTCGAGGCCAACCTGGTCGAGCCGGGCAAGTACCTGATCCTGTTCGCCGGCGGCGTGGCCGAGGTGGACGAGGCCTTCACCGAGGCCCTTCAGGTCGGAGGCGCCGAGGTCCTGGACCGCCTGATGCTCCCGATGGTGCACCCGGCCATCCTGCCCGCCCTGGCCGGCAAGCTGTCCTGCCAGGCCCCCGACACCATCGGCGTCGTCGAGACCGCCAGCGTGTCCTCGGGGCTGCTGGCCTGCGACCGGGCGCTCAAGGACGCCTTCGTCGAGCTGGCTGGGCTGCGCATCACGCCTGGCCTGGGGGGCAAGGCCTACTTCGTGGTCCACGGGAGCCAGCACGACGTCGAGGCCGCGTTGGCGGCCGCCAAGGGGCACCTCGAAGATGGTCAGCTGCGGCAGCTCGAGCTCATCCCTCGGCCCCACGAGGACTTCCTCGCCGTTATCCTTCGTCCCGCGCCCTTCCGCCTGGAGACCTGATGGAGCTGGCTCGCGTCATCGGTACCGTCGTCGCTTCGCAGAAGCACGCCTCTCTCGAGGGGGTGCGCCTGCTGCTCATACAGCCCCACGACCACCACGGCGCCGCCCAGGGCGGACCCATCGTTGCGGCGGATCCGCTGCAGGCCGGGGTCGGGGACACGGTCAAGTGGATCACCGGGCGCGAAGCCGCGCTGGCCCTGCCCGACACCTTCGCGCCCGTGGACTGCAGCATCGTCGGCATCGTCGACCACGCCTGGGGTGACGACGCCAACCTGAACCCCGCGACCAAGGGGAAGCGATGATCCTGGCTCGCGTCCTGGGAAACTCGGTCTCGACCGTGCAGCACCCGGTCTACGAGGGCACCACCGTGCTGGTCGTCCAGCCCGTGAAGGCGGACGGCTGCACCCCGGCTGGGCACGTCTTCCTGGCCTGTGACGCGGTGCAGGCGGGCGAGGGCGACCTGGTCCTCTGTGCGCGCGAGGGCAACACCGCGCGCCAGCTCCTGGGCGGCGACGACGACCCCTTCCACTCCGTCGTGCTGGGGATCGTGGACGCGGTGAACGGGCCGGATGGCGAGGTCCTGGGCCCAGGTTAGCGTTCAGGCGATGTTTCGCCTGATCCAGTGGGCCGCTTGGCGCCTCCTCTGGCCGATCTCGGCCTCGGTGTTCTGGTTCTTGTTCCGGCACCAGGCGCGGGGCCATCGGAAGGTGCCCCAAGATGGCCCCTTCTTGCTGCTGCCGAACCACACCTCGACCTTCGACCCCGTGTGGGTGGCCTTCTTCTGCTGGCGCACCGTGACGTTCATGGCCAGCGCGCAGCTGTTCCGCCTGCCGGCGCTGGCCTGGTTCATCCGTCTGCTCGGGGCCTTTCCCAAGGCGCGGGGGGTCAAGGACCGGGCGGCCATGCAGGAGATGCAGAGGCTCTGGGACGTGGGCAAGCCGGTGATGATCTTCCCCGAGGGTCTCCGGACCTGGGACGGTCGCACCCCGCCCCGCCGTGCCGGACATCGGCCGGCTCATCAAGCGGCTGAACGCCAAGGTCATCTACGCGCGCATCAAGACGGGGCACCAGTTCCAGCCGCGCTGGGCGGACTACCCGCGCTGGGTGCCGGTGCACGTCGAATACGACGGTCCCTACGAGTACCCCGACTGGGACACGGACGACCTGCTCGAGGAGGTCAACCGGCGCCTGCGGATCGACCACAAGCAGCCCGCTCCTGGGTTCACGCTCGGCTTCCGGATGGCCGAGGGCCTGCCGGCCTACCTCTGGGCTTGCCCGGACTGCTTCGAGCCCGCCAGCCTCGATCCCTCTGGAGCCGACCGGAACAGCGTCTCCTGTCGAGCGTGCGGCGCCACCTGGACGCTGGACACCAGCAACCGCATGAAGCGCCCTGGGCACGAGGTGCTCTGGGTCTGTGATGCGCTGGACCGGATCGTGGACCACTACGGCGTGCCGCCGATCCTGAGCGCGGGCCGCTACGAGAGCGCCGGGGTGGTGCTCGAGGTCGAGGGCGCTGGCGTCGGGCGGGTCGAGCGCGGCAAGCAGCCCGTCCAGTTGGCCGCGGGGCGCCTGGTGCTGGACGCGGCCGCGCTGTCGGTCCATCGAGGCGCCGAGGTGGTCTGGTCTTGCGGTCTCGACGAGATCCGGGTCCTCAACGTCGAGCTGGGCAACGTGCTCCAGCTCCGGACCAAGGCGGGCCTGCTTCAGCTCGACACGGGCGAGCACAGCACCCTGATGTGGGAGCACTTCGTCGAGGCCTGGCGACTGCTCGCGCTGGAGCGAGCGGCCGAAGCGCGTAAGGTGCGGGTCGCGGCCGAGCGGGCCGCCTTGTCCTCGGAGAGCCAGCCTTGAGATACCTGCACACGATGCTGCGCGTCCGCGACCTGGACGCCGCGCTGGGCTTCTTCGAGCTCCTGGGCCTGAAGCAGCTGCGCCGGCGGGACAGCGAGGGCGGGCGATTCTCCCTGGTCTTCCTGTCCAGCGGAGCCGAGGGCGACAGCGCCACCGTCGAGCTGACCTGGAA
>CALGIB010000630.1 GCA_937915955.1 uncultured Pseudomonadota bacterium | reverse complement strand
GTCGTCGTGCAGCAGCGCGGCGGCCTCGAGCGGGCTGTCGCTGCAGCGGTGCACCTGGTTCACGACCACGCCGGCGCGAGGGTAGGCCCGACGACGCAGCTCCTCGGCGAAGAAGCTGGCGACCTCGACGCTGGGCTGGGTGGGCGCGCAGACGGTGATGAAGCGCGTGGCGTCGCTGTGGAAGAGCTCCAGGACCAGCTCGTGCCGCTCCTGGAAGCCCGCGTACATGTCCTTGAACAGCTGCAGGAACTCCGCAAGATCGTTCAGGAAGTCGTTTCCGAACACGTAGCCCAGCAGCTTCCAGATGACCGTCGAGGTCCCGCTCACCACGCTGCTGAACAGGCCCTTCGTCTTGGGCGGGTGGAGAAACCAGTCGATGACGCGCTTGTCGAAGAAGCGGGACAGGCGCCCGGGCGCCTCGAAGAAGTCCAGCGCGTTCTTGACCGGGGGCGTGTCCAACACGACCAGGTCGTAGCGACCCGAGGAGACCACGTCGTGCAGCTTCTCGGCGGCCATGTACTCCTGGCTGCCGGCGAAGGTGTCGCTCATGGTCACGTAGATGGGGTTGTCCAGGATTCGACGCGCGTGCGCGGCGTCCGGGGCCATCTTGCGGATGAGCTCGTCGAAGGTCGTCTGGGTGTCCAGCATCATGGCCCAGAGCTCGCCCGGGACCGGCTCGGGCAGGGCGGACAGGTCGATCTGCCGCTCGTCGTTGCCGAACTCGCTCAGGCCCAGGCTGTTGGCCAGCCGGCGGGCCGGGTCGATGGTCAACACCAGGACCTTTCGGCCCTGCATCGCGCCCCAGAGGCCGATGGTGGCGGCGGTCGTGGTCTTGCCGACCCCGCCGGAGCCCACGCAGATGACCAGCTTGCGGTCGCGCACCGCGACCCGAGCCGCCTCGTGGACCCCGCTCATCCTCGCCTCCATGGGCGAGGTCGTCGCCCTGCGAGCGTCCCGATCATCGCTTGAGCCCCCGCACGCTCTTGCGCGCGAGCGCAGCCGACAGGTTCTGCACCAGGCGAGCCGAGCCCTGCTCCTGGGACAGGCGGGGCACGTCGATGACCCGCACGCCGATCTCTTCGGCCAGGCGCTCCATGGCGCGACCCGTGGCCTGCTCGAGCTGGGCCTCCCAGCGGCCGGCGAGCAGGAGCTCACCCTCGGGCCCCGAGGCGTGGCGCTCGCTCAGGCGCTCCAGGAGCGTGCGCTCGTCCTGACTCAGCGAGGGGCGGCTGGCGCGGTTCAGGATGACCATGGGCACCGACAGCTGGGGCACGTTGTCGTGCAGCGTCGTCCAGGTCTCGACCGTCTCGTTGACGACCATCTCCTCGGCCAGCGCTACGAGCACCAGGTGGGTGTCGGGCCGCGAGAGCATCTCCAGGCTCTCGACGCTGCGCTGGTGCAGTGGACCGACCTCGAACAGCTCGAGCGTGCGCGAGGGGCTGTTCATCAGGGCGGTGGCGTGCCCCGAGGCGGGCAGGTCCACCACGAGCAGGTCGTAGTCCTCGGCCAGCCAGGTGATCTTGGAGAGGGTGACGACCTCGCGGTTGCCCGGCGTCGCGTCCAGGAACAGCCGCACCAGGCGGTTGGACAGGATGAGGTCGACGATGCGGGCCGAGGGCACGACGCGCTCGATCCACTCGTGCATGGCCTCGTACCAGGTCACGTTGCAGACCGACAGGTTGGGCGCGACCTGGGTCGGCTGGTAGCCGATGGCCTTGCCGAACAGGGGATCCATCGAGCTGCGCTGCGCGTCGGCCTCGACCACGCAGACCCGACGACCCTGGGCCGCGGCCAGCCTGGCCAGCGCCGCGCAGACCGAGGTCTTGCCGACCCCACCCTTGCCTGTGACCAGCACGACCCGGCCGAAGACCAGATCCGCGATGTCGAAGGTGGCGGCGTCTACCACCGGATCAGGCTCGCTCCCCAGGTCATCCCGGCGCCCAGGCCCGCCAGGCAGACCAGGTCCCCGGGCTTCACCCGGCCGCCCTCGACCGCCTCGTGCAGGGCGATCGGGATGCTGGCCGCGGTCGTGTTGCCCAGGCGCTGGATGTTGTTGATCACCTTGTCGGGGCCCAGCCCGAGCGCGCGGGCCACCATCTCGTTGATACGAAGGTTGGCCTGATGGGGCACCAGCAGATCGAGCTGGTCCAGATCCAGCCCATGCTGGGTGAGGATGCCGCGGATCAGCCCCGGCAGCAGCTGCACGGCTTGCTTGAAGACCGCGCGGCCCTCCATGTAGGGGTAGTGCAGCCCCTGCTCCATCATCTCGGCGGTGAGCCGAGGGTTCATCGAGCTGGCCGGGGCGACCAGCTTGAGGATGTCCACCAGCGCGCCGTCCGCGTGCAGGCTGTGACCCAGGATGCGACGGTCCCCCTCGGTGCTGGGGCCCACCACCGCGGCGCCCGCGCCGTCACCGAAGATGACGGTCACGTCGCGTCCGCGATCGGACATGTCCAGGCCCGAGCTGTGCACCTCGGAGCCGACGACCAGGACGTGCTCGTACAGGCCCGCCCGGATGAAGGCGTCCGCGGTGGCCAGGCCGTAGAGGAAGCCCGTGCACTGGTTGCGGATGTCCATGGCCGCGCAGCCGTTGAGGCCCAGGCGGTCCTGGAGCAGGCAGGCGGAGCCCGGAAAGAAGAGGTCCGGCGAGAGCGTCGCGAAGAGGATCAGCTGGATGTCCGAGAGCTCCAGCCCGGCGGCCGCCACGGCCTGACGGGCGGCCGGCTCGGCGAGCTCGGCGGGGCCCACGTCGCCCTCGACCCAGCGCCGCTCGGAGATGCCGGTGCGCTTGCGGATCCACTCGTCGCTCGTGTCCAGGATCTCGGCCAGGTCGTCGTTGGTGACGATCCGCTCGGGCACGTAGGTGCCCAGCCCCAGGATGCGCGAGCCTCGGTCCATCAGATGTCCAGGTTCCGGACTTCCAGCGCGTTGCGCTCGATGAACTCGCGCCGCGGCTGCACCAGGTCTCCCATCAGGATGGAGAACATGCTGTCGGCCTCGATCGCGTCGCTGACCTGAACCTGAAGCAGGGTGCGCGTGCTCGGGTCCATCGTGGTCTCCCAGAGCTGCTCGGGGTTCATCTCACCGAGGCCCTTGTAGCGCTGGATCTCGTAGCCCCTCTTGGCCTGGGCCAGGACGGTGTCGAGCAGGCTCGGGAAGGTGGAGATCTCGATCTCACCGAGCTTCACCGGCAGCTGGACCTGGCTGCTCAGCCCCTCGGCCAGGGTGCGCAGCGACGAGAACTCCGCGCCCAGGTTCACCTCGGTGCCGAGCCGCGTGACCACGGCCTGGCCCTCGCGGAAGGCGGTGACGACCACGGACCAGCCGCCCTGGTCGTCGTCGTGCTCGACCTCGACGTCCTGGATCGACAGCTCGGGAGCGACGGTCGCCAGGTGGTCGCGCAGGGGCTGCACCCGCTCCTCCATGGCCTGACGGCTCTCGCCCGCCACGGGCCCGCTGACCATGAGCCAGGCGTCCAGGACCTTGGTGTCGATGCGGCGAGCGCGGCGCTCGAGCCGGTCGCAGTAGCGCGCGATCTGGCGGATGAGCCCCAGCAGCTCGTCGCCCGCGAGCTCGCGCTGGCCATCTGTGAGGCTCAGGTTGCGCACGCCCGTCGTGAGCAGGAAGTCCTGCAAGGCCGCGTCATCCTTGAGGTACTGCTCCTTGCGGCCGCGCTTGACCTTGAACAGCGGCGGCTGGGCGATGTACAGGTGCCCGCGCTGCACCAGGGGACGCATCTGCCGGTAGAAGAAGGTCAGCAGCAAGGTGCGGATGTGGGACCCGTCGACGTCGGCGTCCGTCATGATGATGATGCGGCCGTAGCGGAGCTTCTCCTCCGAGAAGTCCTCGCCGATGCCAGCGCCCAGCGCCGAGATGATGGACTTGACCTCGTTGTTGGCCAGCATCTTGTCGAAGCGGGCCTTCTCGACGTTCAGGATCTTGCCGCGCAGCGGCAGGATGGCCTGGTAGGCGCGATCGCGCCCCTGCTTGGCCGAGCCACCCGCGGAGTCACCCTCGACCAGGTAGAGCTCGCAGAGGGCGGGGTCCTTCTCCTGACAGTCCGCCAGCTTGCCGGGCAGATCCCCGCCGTCCAGCACGCCCTTGCGTCGGGTGAGGTCGCGAGCGCGGCGAGCAGCCTCGCGGGCGCGGCTGGCCTCGACGCACTTCTGCACGATGGACCGAGCGACCTTGGGGTTCTCGTTGAGGTAGTGCCCCAGCTCGGTGTTGACGATGTTCTCGACCAGGCCCTTGACGTCGGAGTTGCCGAGCTTGGTCTTGGTCTGGCCCTCGAACTGCGGGTCGGGGTGCTTCACGCTGATGATGGCGGTGATGCCCTCCCGCGTGTCGTCGCCCGAGATCGAGGCGTCCTTGTTCTTGAGCAGGTTGTTCGCGTTCGCGTACACGTTCAGGGTGCGGGTCAGCGCGGCCTTGAAGCCGGAGACGTGGGTGCCGCCCTCGTGGGTGTTGATGTTGTTCGTGAACGAAAGGATCTGCTCGTTGTAGGCAGTGGACCACTGGAAGGCCAGCTCCACCTCGACGCCCTCGCGCTCGTTCTTCAGGTAGATCGCGGGCTCGTGCAGCGCCTGCTTGTTCGTGCTGAGGTGCTCCACGAAGCTGACGATGCCGCCCTCGTAGCTGAAGTCGTGGCGGCGGTCCGTGCGCTCGTCCAGGATGTGGATGGCCACGCCCGGGTTCAGGAAGGCCAGCTCGCGGAGGCGACCGCTGAGCGTGTCGAAGTTGAACTCCGTGCTGACCTGGAAGATCGAGGTGTCGGGCAGGAAGCGCACGCGGGTGCCGCGCTTGTCGCTCTCCGCGACGCTGTGCAGGTCACCCTGGGCGACGCCCTTCTCGAAGCTGTGGACCCAGTGCTTGCCCTGACGCCACACGTCCAGCTTCAGCCAGCTGGACAGGGCGTTCACGCAGGACACACCGACGCCGTGCAGGCCGCCGGAGACCTTGTAGCTGTCGCTGTCGAACTTGCCGCCGGCGCCGATCTCGGTGAGCACGACCTCGGCCGCGGAGCGCCCCGACTCGTGGATGTCGACGGGGATGCCGCGCCCGTTGTCCTCGACCGAGCAGCTGCCGTCGTCGTGGATGACCACGGTCACCGCGTCGCAGTAGCCGGCCAGCGCCTCGTCGATGGAGTTGTCCACCACCTCGTAGACCAGGTGGTGAAGCCCCCGCTCGAAGGTGTCACCGATGTACATCGCGGGACGGAGCCGCACGTGCTCGATGCCCTCGAGCTTCTTGATGTGCTGGGCGCCGTAGTCCTCGGCGCCACGCTTGGAGGCGTCGTTCTGCTCGCTCACGGAGGGGCTCCTGGGGATGCGCGTAGGACTGGCCGAGGGCCGCGGAAAAAGGGCCGTTGCAGCGCTTCCTCGACCCAGACTGCTAACCGATCAGAGCACCCTTCTCCACCCTCAGAACGCGCACGTCGGAGAGCCCCTCGGCCTGGACCACCGAGGGGTCCGTGGTGGTCACGAAGACCTGCAGCGAGAGCTCCGAGAGCAGCTCCACGAGGCGTCCGCGGCGGAGGCGATCGAGCTCGCTGGACAGGTCGTCGAGCAGGAACAGGGGCTGGGCGCCGCGCTCCCGAGCGGCCAGGAGCTCCGCCAGCTTCAGCGCCAGCACCAGCGAGCGGGTCTGCCCCTGGCTGGCGAAGCTGCGGGCAGAGCGACCGTCCAGGCGCAGGTCCAGGTCGTCTCGCTGGGCGCCCACCAGGTTGCGCCCTTGCTCGATCTCGGAGCTCCGGTTCTTCTCGAGCAGCTCCAGGTAGGCCTGCCCCAGCTCGTCCAGGTCCAGGGTGTCCGGCAGGCTGCTGCGGTAGCGCAGCGAGGCCTCGCCGTGGCCCGAGATGCGCTGGTGCAGCTCGGCGAAGGGCGCCACCAGCTCGCCCAGGATGCGCCGGCGGCGCTGCACCAGCTGGGCGCCAGCGCGGGCCAGGTGCTCGTCGAAGATCGAGAGCTGGAGGGGGTCTACCGGGAAGGCGCGGAGCAGGGCCGAGCGCTGATCCAGCAGGCGACGGAACTGCTGGGCGATGTCCAGGAAGCTGGCCGAGGCCGTGAAGGCCGCGCGATCCAGGAAGGCCCGCCGGAGCTCTGGCCCCTCGCGCACGATCTCTGTGTCCTCGGGCGCGAACAGCACAGCCCGGATGTTGTCGAAGTAGCTGCGCAGCTGCGCCGGGGGCTTGCCATCCAGGCGACCCCGTCGCCCCTTGGGCGAGATCTCCAGGCTCAGCTCGCGCCGCAGGTCCCCGTCGTCGACGGTGCCCTGGACCAGCGCCTCGGTGGCCCCCCAGCGGATGAGCTCCCGAGAGCGACGAGCGCGAAAGCTCTTGAGCGTCG
>CALGIB010000629.1 GCA_937915955.1 uncultured Pseudomonadota bacterium | reverse complement strand
TCGACGCCCTCGGGCAGCTCGAAGCTGAAGGCCTGGTCCTCGTCCTCCGCGAACTGCAGGGTGTCCAGCCGCAGGCGGCCCTGCCCGCGGGCCACGATGTCCACGGGCAGCGCGCTGCTGCCCCCGACAGGGATGTCGCCGAACCAGAGGCTCTCGGGGTCCACGTCGATGCGCGGCTCCACGCCCTCGCCGGTGAGCTCCACCGTCACGGTCTCGTGGTCGGGGTCGTCGCTGCTCAGCACCAGGCCTCCCAGCGCCTCGCCCACCTCGGTCGGGGCGAGCCGGACCGAGACGCTGTCCGAGGAGCGGGGCTGAACCACCGAGGGCAGCTCGACCAGCGCGTAGCCCGAGTGGCCCGAGATCTCGCCGCCGAGCTGGAGCGGCGCGATGCCCGTGTTCTTCAGCTCGAAGGACAGCGTCACCTGCGAGCCGACGACGACCTCGTCGAAGTCGAGCTGGGAGACCTCGAGCACGAGCTCGGGCTCGCCCTCGGTCAGGCCGGTCTCGGAGGTGCAGGCGAGGACGAGCAGAAGCATGGACCGAGCTTAGCTGGCTGGCGCGGCCAGCGGGCGCCCGGCGAGGCACAAGAGGATCACAGATCGTCACCGGGGACGATCACAAAACAATTTCCAGAAAGATCTCAGCACCCTTTGACGGATCATTCACCCGTGGTAGAACGCCGGTGTTGACACGTAAACACTTTTTGGGATCGGCCCCGCCGCAGCCCGGAGAGACGTGCCTTCCCCTTGTGATCTCTGCAGGTTGCGCTGTCCCCGCTGTCCTCCCCGCTGTTGCTGGTTCGATGCTGCTCTATGCACAGGCTGTTGTTGAAGTAGAAGGTCTCGCGCAGGGCACGGGCGTGCCCATGTCGCGGACCGCGCTGAAGCGAAACGCCCCACGCAACCTGCACCCCAACGTTCAGGAAGGGCTGGGTGTCTGACACCCGGCCCTTCCTGAACACCGGCACCCCGAACACTCCCTCGTCTCCGCGGGCCCCCCTCCAGCCCGCGGTCGAGCCGCTGCGGCTCCCGGAGCCCCGGGAGCTGGTCAAGTCCACCGCAAGGGCCGCCCTGGCCGCCGCCTTCAGGGGCGTGCAGCCGGACAACCGGGAGCGCTTCACGCGCGCCCCCGACAAGCTGGCCCTCAAGCGCCTGTACTACCGGACCGAGGACGGCTGGCAGGCTCCCCTGTTCCAGCTCGAGCCGCTGCCCGGCGCCTCCGGCGAGCCCCTGGTCCTGCTGCACGACCTGGGCGTGAACCGCCACAGCCTGGACTTCGGCGAGGGCTTGTCGCTGGCTCGATCGCTGCGTCTGGCCGGCTACACCGTCTACCTGCTGGAGCACCGCGGCGACCGCTCGGCCATCCCACCCGAGCGTCCCCTCCCCTACGACTTCGACACCCTGGTAGGCCAGGACCTGCCCTGCGCCATCGACCTGGTGCTGGAGCACAGCGGCTTCTCGAAGGTCATCGCCGTCGGCCACAGCTTCGGCGGTCAGCTCCTCTACGCCCACGCCGCCCACAGCCGCGGCGCTGACCTGGCCGCCCTGGTCACCCTGGGCGCGGCGGTCGAGTTCCAGGCCCCGGCCAGCCAGGCCCGGGCCCTCCGGCTGGTCAGCCACCTGCTCCCAGCTGGCCTGACGCTGCCGCTGCGCGCCGCCAGCGTGCTCAGCTCCCCCTCCGCCGCGGCCGATGGTCGCTGCGCGGGAGAGGTTCGGCGTGGCCTGCTCGTCCACGGCTCGGAGGACCTCTCGCTGGGCCTGGCCCGCCAGGTCCTGCGCTGGCTCGAGACCGGCCACCTCGTCGATCGCGACGACCGGGTGGACTACGTCGAGGCCCTCGCCGGCCTGCGCGTCCCGACGATGGTCGTGGCCAGCCAAGGCGACCCGTGGTGCCGCCCCGAACAAGCTGTCCCCGTGCTCGAGCGCCTCGCCGGGCCCACCCGCCTGCTGGAGCTCGACCGCAGCTGGGGGCACTTCGACGCGCTCCTGGCCGAGCAGGCGCCGGAGCGCGTACACCGCCCGCTGGTCGAGTTCATCGAGGCCTACCGACGCGACTGCTGGTAGCCGCGGCCCCAAGCCGGCATTAGCCTCAACGGCGCGGCCCTCCGGCCGTCTCGTAGACGCCCGGGAG
>CALGIB010000628.1 GCA_937915955.1 uncultured Pseudomonadota bacterium | reverse complement strand
GGGAGCGCAGCGTGCGGCACACGGTGCTGAGCCCAGGAGCCTGGGCTGTGCTCGAGGGACTGCGGCGGGGCCTGCCCACCGAGCAGGCCCTCGCCGAGGCCGTCGCCGGACTGCCCGAGCCGGGCCTCGCCGAGCAGGTGGCGGCCTGGTTCCAGCTCTTCGTCGGGCGGGAGCTGGTCCAGCTCGCATGAGCCAGGAGTCCACCGGACCGGGTGAGCTGCGCCCGACCCAGGCAGCTCACCCCCAGCTCGCTCCTGCGATACCTGCGCAGGGAACGTACTCGAGGTTTCCCCATGACTGAGCGCGACAACCTGGTCCACCGCCTGAGCCGCGTGCTGGCCGTCGTCAAGGACATCGACCCGGCCGACCCGAACGCGGCGGCGACCCTGAGCGCCCGCCTCCCCCTGCACGGCCCCGAGCTCAGCGAGCTGGCCGCGCTGGTGCGGGCTGGGGTCGAGCAGGGCTCCTGGGCCAACCGGGGCGAGCTCCCGGTGCTCTGGTCCCGGGTGGCCAAGGCCGATCACCCCGGCACCCACGGCCTGTCCATCGACGCGGTCTCGATGACCGGGCCCGGCCCAGGCCACGCGCACCCGCAGGGCGAGATCGATCTCTGCTTCGCCGTCTCGGGTGCGCCTCACTTCGACGGCCACGAGCCCGGCTGGGTGGTCTACCCACCGGGCAGCTGGCATGTACCGACGGTCTCGGGCGGGCAGATGGACATCCTCTACTTCCTGCCCGGCGGCGCCATCGAGTTCGGGCCCAGGCCCGCGTGAGCCCGGCGTGAAGCAGCTCTGGCCCCACCTCAAGGCCGCCTTCGTGGTGTCCCACTGCCTGGCGCTGCTGCTGATGGCCATCCCAGCTCCGGGCGGCGGCATGTCGAAGTCCGCCTGGGCCGACCCCACGGTCCAGGGCGAGTTCGAGGTCTGGACAGAGCGCCTGAACGCCTGGGGCGCGGACCTGACCGTCGCCGAGCTCGAGGCCGAGCTCTGGGACTTCGCGACGGCCTACATGGCCAAGCGCAAGGCGGTGCTGGACCCGCTCCAGCCCTACTACCGCTACACCGGCACGACCCAGTCCTGGCGCATGTTCGTGGCGCCGCACCGCTACCCGGCGCGCCTGCACGTCGAGCTGAAGGAGGAGGGCGACTGGCGGGATCTCTACATCGCGCGCAGCGCCGAGGCCGACTGGCGGAGCAGACAGCTGGACCATGACCGCATGCGGGCGGCCATCTTCCGCTTCAGCTGGAAGCCCTACCTCCGGTACTACGAGAGCTTCACGCGCTGGGTCGCGGCCCGCGCCGCCGAGGACTTCCCCGAGGCCGAGCAGGTCAGGCTGCGTTTCTGGAAGTACAAGACCGCCTCGCCCGAGATGGTGCGCGCCGGCGAGGTGCCCGAGGGCAAGTGGATCCTCCCCCGCGTCCTGGACCTGGACGACCACCGGGGCGCGCCGTGAAGCTCTGGAGAGGCCTCGTCGATCTGGTCGAGCTGCGCGAGCCGGCGACGGTCCTGGCCCTGTTCCGGATCTGCCTGGGCCTGATGGTGCTCTACACCATCGGCTCGGTGGTCTGGCACGACATCGTCGAGCTGGTCTGGATGGACGCCCAGCACGGCGGCTACCGCACGCTCAAGGGCGGCAACTTCCTGGTCCAGTGGCTGGGCGGGCCCAGCCCGGACCTCGTCTGGGCGCTGATCGCCGCGTCGCTCGTCGCGGGGCTGGCGCTCACCCTGGGCCTCGGCGGTCGCCTGGTCGCCTTCGCCACGCTCTGGCTGACCATGGCCGTCACCGATCTCAACGGCCAGGCCGGCGGCAGCTACGACGAGCTCCTCACCTCCGGCCTGTGGATCCTGGTGCTGGGCCCCTCGAGCGCGACCTGGTCGGCGGACTGCCGCATCCGGACCGGCGCCTGGCATGACCCCTCGGCCACCTCGGGCAGCTGGGTGCGCTGGCTCGGCACCTTCCAGGTCATCCTGGCCTACTGCTCGACCGGCTTCCAGAAGGTCTCGGCCTACTGGACGCCCGCCGGCGGCTACAGCGCGCTGTACTACATCCTCCAGCAGCCGAGCTGGCAACGCTGGGACATGAGCGCGGCGGCCTACGTCTACCCGCTCACCCAGCTCATGAGCTTCGCCACCTGGTCCTGGGAGGTCGGCGCCCCCCTGGTCTGGCTTTGGCTCTGGCTGCGACACACCCGCGAGCGGGGCGGACGGCTGCGGCGCTGGGTGCTGCGCTGGGACCTGCGCGCAGCCTTCGCGCTCTTCGGGCTGGTGCTGCACCTGGGCGTCTGGGCCACCATGGAGGTGGGCCCCTTCACCTGGGTGACGCTGAGCTTCTACCTCTGCTTCTTCCACCCCGACGAGGTCCAGGCGGCCTGGGCCCGCCTGCGGCGCAGGGTCGCTCCAGCGGGATAGGCTGCCAGCATGTTCTCCAAGTGCATCGTCATCGGCGCGAGCTCCGGCATCGGCGAGCAGCTGGTCCTCCAGCTCGCCCATCCCTCCCGGACCGTCGCCGCCATCGCCCGCCGCAAGGAGCGCCTCGACCAGGTCGCCGACCAGGCCCGCGGACCCGTGCTGACCTACGCCCACGACGTCACCGACTATGACGCCGCGCCCGAGCTCTTCGAGGGCATCGTCGAGGAGCTCGGCGGGGTGGATCTGGTGATCTACTGCGCCGGCGTCATGCCCTCGGTGGACGAGGGCGAGTACAACTGGGCCAAGGACCGGGCGATGCTCGAGGTCAACCTGCTCGGCGCGGTGCGCTGGCTGGACCTGGCCGCCGGACAGATGGAGGCCCAGCGCAGCGGCACGATCGTCGGCATCTCCAGCGTGGCCGGGGACCGAGGGCGCCGGGGAGCGCCCGTCTACACAGCCAGCAAGGCCGGCTTCACCGCCTACCTCGAGGCCCTGCGCAACCGCTGCACGCGCTACGGCGTGGACATCGTCACCGTGAAGCCCGGGCCGGTGCGGACCTCGATGACCGAGGGCATGAAGCTGCCCTTCATGATCGACGCCGACCAGGCCGCCGCGGGCGTGCTGAAGCTGGCCGAGGGCGGCACCGGCACCGGCTACGTGCCGAAGATCTGGTCCCCCATCATGGGCATCATCCAGCACGTGCCCAGCTTCATCTTCCGCAAGACGAACGTCTGATGCTCTTGCGCCACGAGCTCCCGCGTCGCGTCTACGACGGCTTCGGCCGCGCCGCCGTCGGGCTGAGCGTGTTCGTCCGCCCCCACGGCGTCGACGAGCTGCAGCTCAGCCTCGAGCGGGCCGCGAACGAGGGCCTGAAGGTCGCCTTCCGCGGCAACGGGCGCAGCTATGGCGACGCAGCGCTGAACACCGGGCAGCTGATCGTCGACATGACGGCCATGGACAAGGTCCTGTCCTGGGACGGCGAGACCGGAGTGATCGAGGCCGAGCCCGGCCTGACCATCAACCAGCTCTGGCAGCACACGCTGGCGGACGGCTGGTGGCCCCCGGTGGTCCCCGGCACCAGCTGGCCCACCCTGGGCGGCTGCGTGGCCATGAACATCCACGGCAAGAACCACTACAAGTTGGGCGGCTTCGGCGACCACGTCCTGGAGCTGGACCTGCTGACGCCCACCGGTCAGCGCCTGCTGCTCTCGCGCGAGAGCAACGCCGAGCTCTTCCGCGGCGTGCTGGGCGGCTTCGGCATGCTGGGCTGCGTCACGCGCGTGAAGATGCAGCTGAAGCGGGTCCACGGCGGCCGCCTGCTGGTCCGCCAGTGGGCCCTGCCGACCCTGAGCCACCAGTTCGACGCCTGGGAGCACTGCCAGGGCGAGGACTACTTCGTCTCCTGGACCGACTGCCTGGGCTTCGGGAGCAGCCAGGCCGGCCGCAGTCAGATGCACAGCGCCCGCTACGCGCAGCCCGACCAGGACCAGGAGGGGGCCGTGACCCTGCACCGGGACGCGCAGCGGCTGCCCGGCAGCCTGATGGGCGTGCCCGCGCCGCTGGTGCCGCTGGTCCTCAAGGTGTTCTACAGCCACGACCTCATGGTCCGGTTCATGAACCAGGCGAAGTACGCCGCCAGCTTCTACAGCTCGACGGCGCCCTTCTTCCAGAGCCACGCGGGCTTCCACTTCCTGCTGGATCAGATGCCCGGCTTCCGCGAGGCCTACGGCGCCGGCGGCTTCATACAGTTCCAGCCCTTCGTCCCGCGCGAGCACGCCCAGCAGGTCTTCGCCGAGATCATCCGGGTCGGCCTGCGGCGGGACCTGCCCAGCTACCTGGGCGTCATCAAGCGCTATCGGCCGGACGACTTCCTGCTCAGCCACGCGCTGGACGGCTACAGCCTGGCCCTGGACTTCAAGGTCACGGCCAGCAACCGCTCGGCGCTGTGGCAGACCTGCCAGGAGCTGGCCGACCTGGTGCTGGACGCGGGCGGCAAGTTCTACCCGGCCAAGGACCTGATCCTGCGCCCGGACCAGTTCCGACGAGCCTTCGGTCAGGAGCGCATCACGGCCTTCCGCGAGCTGCGCAAGCAGGTCGACCCCGACCGGGTCCTGCGCACGGATCTCTCGGTGCGCCTGGGCATCGACGAGCCCGGGTGATCCGCCGGCTGCTGGAGGCGGCCTCCTCTCGCTGGGCCGCCCGCGGTCCCCAGGTCCGGGGCTGCAGCATGGTCGACGGCCTGTACCTGCGCGCCGACGGCGAGCTGCCCTGCTGGTGCGGCCCGGGCGAGGTCATCGTGCACGCCCGCCTCGCGCTGGGCAGCGTCCCCGCCTCGCCCCAGGACCTAGCGCCCATCCGGGCTGTCCGTCGGGCCTTCGCCGAGGGCCGACTCCCCTTCCCCGGCACCTGTGAGGGCTGCCAGGTCCTGGGCACCCGCCCCGCCCGAGAGCTGCGGGAGCGCCGCAGCCGCCTGGACGAGCTGCACGTCGAGCCGAGCTGGCTGTGCAACCTGGGCTGCGCCATGTGCCCGCCCGACAACGGCGCCCGAGGTGAGCTCCGAGACCACGATCACCTCGATCCCGCCTTGCTGATCGAGCTGCTGGACGCGCTCCTCGCCGGCGGCGTGGGGGTCATCCGGAGCGTGCGCTTCGAAGGCAAGGGCGACCCCTGCTTGAACCCCCGCCTCGAAGAGCTGATCCGCGCCACCCGAGCTCGCTACCCGCAGAGCTACCTGGTGCTCACGACCAACGGCAGCTTCCCGCTGCGCTCGGACCTGGCCCACTGCGGCCTGGACCACGCGGACATCTCCGCGGACGGCTTCACCCAGGCCAGCTACGGGCAGTACCGCAAGCGAGGCAACCTGAAGCGGGTCAAGGCCTTCGCCGAGGACCTGACCAGCCGAGGCCTGAGCGTCGGATGGAAGTACATCCTGATGCCCTGGAACGACGGCGAGGACGAGCTCCTGAGCTGCCTGGAGTGGTGCCGGGCCCGCGACATCCAGCTCGAGCTGCGGCTGACCCACAGCGCGGAGGCCAGCGAGCGCTGGGACTGGCCCAGGCTGCAGGCCTGGGTGGCGCCGCGCGAGGGCGTCATCGCCCGGCGCACCCTGGCCCACGCGAAGGCGGGCTGAGCCAAGCCGCTGGTGACCGTGAGCGCGGCCTGGGCGCCGGACGCGGAGGACCGCGACGAGCGGGTCCCCGCTCGAGCTCCACGAGGAGCTCACCGCAGGCGAGCCGATCCGATGGATCGGCGACGATCCGGCTATCGAGCCTCCATCGTGAAGGCCCACTCGTGCCCGTCCTGGCTCAGGCCCAGGCCGAACCACCGGCCGGGCTCGGTCTCCACCGCCGCCATCTGCGCGTAGCGCCCGTTCACCCAGATGTAGAGCACCCCATTGCTCAGGGTCCATGCGTTGTCTTCGTCCCCCAGCGGGTCGATCTCGACGCCGTCCTTCAGCAGCGTCAGCTCCAGCTCCGTGGGCTCCACGGGGTCCAGATCGTGCACCCGCCAGGTGCTGCCGATCAGCCCGGCCACGCCGGCCTCGTCGACCTGCAGCTGCGCGGGGTGCTGCATGGCCCGCGAGCGCCTGACCAGCACGAAGGGCCAGGTGTCGTGTCCGTTGTCGGCCACGCCGCGGATCAGATCGCCGTCCTGGAACAGCCCCCGGTAGCTGACGAACACGTCGTTCATGGACAGCTCGACCACCGCGCCGGACTGCGCCCAGCGGTCGTTGTCGGGCGTGCTGTCGTGGGGATTGTGCAGCCTGAGCGCGCCCTCTTCTGCGAACTCGAGGTCGTAGCTGTGCTCGCCGGAGGGGGCGGTGTAGCTGAGCGTCCACCGGGTCCCGGACAGGTCCAGCCCAGCCGGCAGGTTGGGCGCGGGATCGGGCAGCGGCGGCACCCGAACGGCCTCGGGCTGAGGCCCCGGCGTGCTGGCTTGGGGTCGCAGGGGGCCCAACTCGACGTAGCCGGGCACGGGCTCGGTGGGGGCCGACCGCCGGTGGGCGCCGAAGTCCGGGTACTTCACGCAGGCCAGGAGCAGGATCATGACGACCTGCTATCTCGTCGCCGGCCCCCCGAGCCCCGAGCAGCCGATCGAAGCCGGGACGGCACGGCTCAGCGCTCCAGCCAACGCTGGCTGAAGACCTCGTCCTCGAGCGGGACGCTGAACGACACGTTCGCGAACCGCATCTCGGTGTAGGAGTCCTGCTGGAGCTTGTCCTCGATGCGCATCCGCATGGGGTAGTAGCGGCCCTCGATCTCTCGCACGTCGTGCATGGTCCAGACCTTGATCAGCATGCCCGAGAGCGCGTAGAGCTCCTGCTTCACGGGCACCAGGCTGTCCTTGGCGACCCAGACCTTGCGCACGGGGTAGCTGACGTCGTCCTGCCTGGCCTTCAGCTCCAGCGTCCAGCAGGCCTGGTCCTCGAACTCGCCCGAGCCGGTCACCGTCGCGGTGTAGTGGGTCAGCCAGCTCGAGGACTCCATCATGTCCTCGTAGCTGACGTCCGAGCCCATCATCCCCTGGCGCAGCATGTGGCCCGAGAGCTTCTGCACCTTCTCGATGCTGGGCAGATACATCCACAGCTCGTCGCCGCGCTTGAGCATCTTGGTGCCGGCGTCCCGCGCGGGCGACAGGAACTCGCTGGCGGCCTCGTCCGCGCCCCGGCCGTAGCTCTGCAGGGTGTAGGTCTTGGTGCGCTTGGGCTTGACGACCTCCATGGTGGCCTCGAGCGAGCGGCTCTCGAAGGTCATGTTGGCGTCGACCTTCGCGAGGAGGTCCTGCGCCGTCGGCAGCTCCTCGGCGTGGAGACCGGGCACGGACAGGGCGAGGAAGAGCTGCATCATCGGTGACTCCGCATGGCGTCGACGGGCTGGATGGAGGTGGCACGCAGCGCTGGGACCAGCGCCCCGAGGGCGGCGATGAGCAGGCCGAGGAGGAAGGCGGACACGGCGATCTCGGGGGTCAGGTCGGCGTAGAAGGTCGAGTTCACGGGCACGGCGACCTTGTTCGCCACGTCCTGGCCGATCTCGATGCCGTGCCTCTGGAGGTAGAGCGCCACGGGGGTGCCCAGGGCCAGGCCCAGGACCGATCCGACCAGGCCGATGCCCAGCCCCTCGACCACGAACATGAACACCACCGACGGTCCCTTCATGCCCATGGCGCGCAGCACGCCCACCTCGCCGGTGCGCTCGAGCACCGACATCATCATCGTGTTCAGCACACCCAGCGCGGTGATGAAGACGATGCCGCCCGCGAGCACGAAGTGGATGGTGCGGGACAGGTCGTAGATCTGACGGAAGGTGTCCCGCTCGTTCCAGGCCTGGATGGTCAGGCCGGCGAGCGCCGGGTCCTGGGCCAGGTCCTGGGCCACCTCGCGGGCGCCGCCGATGTCCGCGCCCGAGTCCACGTAGACCTGCAGGGCGCCGCCCTCGAGGTCGATCATCCACTGCAGCTCGGCCAGGCTCATGAAGGCCTGTCGGTTGCTGATGATGTTGCCCACGTCCACCACGCCGACCACCGTGGTCTTGACCGGGCTCATCGAGCCGTCCTGGGTCTGCCCGAGCACGACCAGCTCGTCGCCCACCTCCGCGCCCAGGTCCTCGGCCAGGGCCAGCCCCAGCAGCGACTCGCCGCGCTCGGCCTCGATCAGGCGCCCCGCGACCAGGCGCTCGTCCAGGTCGAGCACCTCGGCGTAGTAGCTCGGATCCGACCCAACGACCTGGCAGAAGACCTCGCCGATGTCCTCCCCGACCGTGGCGGTGACCCCCGAGCTCAGGAAGGGGTGCGCGGCGTAGCCCCGAGCGCGCACGGCCTCGAGCACCGGCTCGACCGGGGCGATGTTGGCGTCCAGGGGCATCAAGGCCTCGCGCAGCTCGTACTCGGGCGTGACGATCCGGACCTCGCCCGCGGTGGCGGCGACGCCGGACATCAGGCCGCCGAGCAGGCCGCCGACGAAGGACAGCGCCACGGTCAGCATGGCCGTGCCGAGCAGGACGGTGGCCGTGGTGAGCAGGCTGCGTCGGGTGTTGCGGAAGACGTTGCGCGCCGCGAGGCGGAGGAGCCAGACCATCAGTCGGTCCTCACAGCGACGGCGGGGTCCAGGTTGGCCGCGTGGTTGGCCGGGTAGATGCTGGCCAGGGCGGCGACCAGGGCGCCGAAGGCCAGCCCACCCAGGACGGGGCCCCACCGGAACGCGGAGTACAGCGTGGTCGAGAAGGTCACCGCCGATCCCGACTCGGCCAGCGCGTCCAGGCTGACGCCGGAGGTGCTGAAGTAGTAGTTGGCGCCCGCACCCAGGGCCGCGCCGAGGGTGCCGGCGATCAGGCCCAGGGCGGCGCCCTCGAGCAGGAACATCGCTCGGACCTGACCGGGCGTCATGCCCATGGCGGCCAGCGCCCCGACCTCGCGCACGCGCTCGTAGGTGGCCATGATCACCGTGTTGGCGATGCCCGTCGCGGCGATGGCCATGATCATCAGCACCAGGAAACCCAGGGCCTTCCGGCGGGCCACGTTCAGCGCGATCATGTCGCGCGCCGCGTCCATGTAGGTGTGGGCGGCCCAGGCGCCATCCAGCTGGGCGGCCACGGCGTCGGCCTGGCCTCGTCGAGGCAGGCGGATCGAGACCTCGCTGGGGCCGGGAGCCTGGACCAGGGACATGGCCTGATCGAGCGGGAGCAGCACCACGAAGTTGTCGATGGCGGGGTTGTGCGTGGTGACCACGCCGCTGATCTCGATGGACAGGGCGTTGATCGAGCCCGCCGAGGTGCGCACCTGCAGCACCACCACCTCGCCTGGGCCCACCTCGAGCAGGCGCGCGAGGCGGGACCCCACCACCAGCCCGCGCTGCTCGGGCCAGGCGCCCTTGAGGTCGTAGCCGTCCCGCGGAAAGACCTGGGGGTCGCGCAGCGGCTCGAAGCCGACGCCCATCGCGCGGATGGACTCGGGGCCGCTGACCAGGCGCACGTCGAAGCGCAGGCGCTGGGTCCACGTGTGCTCGGCCAGCCCGGCGAGCAGCTCCTGGGGCAAGGGCTCGAGCATGTCCACGGGCGCGGACAGGCTGGACTCGGGGTAGCCCTGTGGCCGCAGCATCACGTGCCCCGAGAGCGTGTCGATCTCGGTTCGGATGATGTTCTCGTCGAGCCCGTCGATGAAGCCGTAGCCCAGGATCATCAGGGCCACGCCCCAGATCACGGCGACGCCGGAGATCAGGTTCCGGCGCACGTTGCGGAACAGGTTCTTGAGCGCCAGGCCGACCAGGAAGCCGGTCATGGCTCGATCTTCTGGACCACTCCGTCCCGGAGCCAGACCGTGCGACGCACGCGGTCGAGCACGATCGAGTCGTGGGTCGAGAACAGGAAGGTCGCGCCCTTGTCCTCGTTCAGGGCACGCATCAGGTCCAGCACCGCCTCGCCGTTGTGGCTGTCGAGGTTGGCGGTGGGCTCGTCCGCGATGACCAGCGCCGGCTGCTTGACGAGCGCGCGGGCGATGGCCACCCGCTGCTGCTGCCCCCCGGACATCTGGTTGGGGCGCTTGTGCAGCTGCTCCTTGAGGCCCACGTCCACCAGGGCCTGCTCGCAGCGGTCCAGGTCGGCGGGCAGGCCGCCGAGGCGCAGCGCGACCTCGACGTTCTCCAGCGCCGAGAGCACGGGGATGAGGTTGAAGGACTGGAACACGAAGCCGATCCTGGCGGCCCGCAGCTGGCCCAGCTGTCCCCTGGACATCCGGCCCAGGTCCTGCCCGTCGAGCTGGATGCTGCCGGAGGAGGGCGTGTCCAGGCAGCCGACGAGGTTCAGCAGCGTGGTCTTTCCCGAGCCCGAGGGGCCCGCGAACGCGAGGAACTCGCCGGCCTGGATCTCGAGCGAGACATCCTTGAGGGCGTCGACGTGGCCTCCACCCATGGGGTAGCGCTTGCCGACGCGGTCGAGCTTCAAGAGCATGGCCAGAGCTAACTCACAACGCGAAGCGCAGATAGCTGAACACCTGCGCTCGCGGCACCAGGCCGCTGGCGTCCAGCTCGATGAAGCCGTCCTTGAACGTCGCCATCTGCGGCGTCGGCACGAACTCGCCTTCGCCCAGCCCGAGGTTGCCTCCCAGCACCCAGCTCACCCGCTGCCCCGGCGTCCAGGCCACCTGCGGGATCACCACCGTGCTGCGGTCCTGCAGGTTCATCAGGGCCGCGGCCTGAACGGACCAGGCGTCCAGGAAGCCCACGCGCGCCGTCCCCAGCGCGTAGTGCCGGCCGATGGTCGTGCGCGGCGCGGCCGTCGGCTCACCCAGGCTCAGCTCGCCCAGGCAGGCCGGCGTCGCCACCGTCAGGCCCCGATCCGCCAGCGAGTAGAGCGCCGGGTCCTCGACCCCCGTCCCGTCGTAGCTGTACTGGGCCGCCACGTAGAGCTGATCCAGCACCGCGAAGCTGTAGTCCAGCCCCGCCGAGACCACCGGCGCCGCCTCGTCGGCCAGGTCCAGCCGCCCCTCGGCCCACCAGCCCAGCACCAGCTGCCCGCGCAGATCCAGCCCCACCATCGGCGCGCCGTCCAGGAAGTCGTCCGGCTGGCTGGAGTAGCCACCGACCAGCGAGATGTCCGTCTGCAGCAGGTTCACGGTCGGCCGCAGACCGAAGCGCCAGGTCTCCAGATCGTCGGCCAGGGCCGCCACCGCCGTCACCTGATGGCGCCCCGCGAAGGGCACCGTCGCGCGCAGGGCGTTGACCCCCTGCCGCTCCTGCCAGGGGCTGGCCAGCAGGTTCTGGGCGAACAGATCGGTGGGGTTCAGGAACATCGCCGAGCCCCAGTTCAGCGCCTGCCGCCCCAGGCGCAGGTCCACGCGGGGGTGGTAGACGTCGACGAACAGGCGCTCGACGGTCAGCACGTCGCTGACCTCGTCCACCCGCGGCGGCGCCTGCAGCGAGCAGCCCGACTGCTCCAACACGGTGCCGAGCTGCTCCTCGAGCAGGTCCAGCCCCTCCTCGTATGGGTAGCGGCCCTGCACCAGCGAAAGCTGCGGGGTCACGCTCAGCTCGACCCGCTCGTGCAGCTGGGCGGACAGGGTCGGGCGCGCGCGCTGGACCGTCTCCCAGGCCACGCCGTCCACCTCGAACAGGTAGCCACCTCGGGCCTCGACGTAGCCGCTGGCCTCGGCGGCCCAGGCGGTCCCAGCAAGCATCCAGATCAAGGCCGCGTCCTCCGAGGCCCGGCATTGTAGGCTCCGCGCCATGTCCGCCGCACTGCTCCCCTTCGCCATCGGCCTGTCCAGCGCCCCTCCTCCCCAGGGAGGTCCTGGCTCCCTGGCTCCGGATCGGCGCTGGGACCTGACCCATCTGCACCTGGACCTGGAGCTCCAGCCCCAGCGCGGCCGGGTGCAGGGCAGCGCGACGCTGAGCCTCGAGCCGCTCTCGCCCCCAAGCTCCGAGGTCCGCCTCCACCAGGTCGGCCTGGACATCGAGTCCGTCCGCGTCGGCGCCCAGGAGGTCCCCTTCCGCGTGGGCGACCAGGATCTCGTCTTCGCCGTCGACACCCTCGGCGAGCCCGTCGAGGTGGTCATCACCTACTCGGCCACCCCGCAGCTGGGCCTGCACTTCCGGCGGCCGTCCGCGGACAGCAGCGACACCTACCCCGAGGTCTGGAGCCAGGGCGAGGGCGAGGACAACCGCCACTGGCTGCCCTCCTGGGACTACCCCAACGACCGCTTCAGCACCTCGGGGCGCTTCGTGGCGCCCGAGGGCTGGGTCGTGCTGAGCAACGGTCGGGGCAGCCAGCAGGACGACGGGAGCTGGGCCTACAGCCTGGACGAGGAGATCGTCGGCTACCTCGTGATGCTGGCCGCGGCGCCCTACCAGGTGGTGCCGATCGACGGCAGCGACCCGCCCATCCAGTGGTGGATCCCGCCCGACGCCGAGCCCCAGCAGGTCCGGTTCGCCGCCGACCAGCTGCCGGAGATGATGGCCTTCTTCGGTGAGAGGACGGGCCTGCCCTACCCCTACCCCACCTACCGCGAGGTCTACGTCCAGCGCTTCCTGTATACGGGCATGGAGAACGCCACCGCGACCGTCATGCACCGCCGCGTGCTGCTGCCCGAGGAGCTGCTCGAGACCCGCCAGCGCGGAAGCCGCAGCGTGGTCGCCCACGAGCTGGCCCACCAGTGGTTCGGCGACGCGCTGACCTGCAAGACCTGGCACGAGCTCTGGCTCAACGAGGGCTTCGCGACCTTCTACTCGGCCGAGTGGATGCGTCAGGTCGAGGGCGAGGAGGCCTTCTACCGCGGCGTCGCGGGCCGCTACGACGCGAGCCACACCGGGCCGCTGGCCGGGCGCTTCTGGAGCACCGAGGCGGGGGACCACGCGCCCTCGTCCAACGTCTACAGCAAGGGCAGCTCGGTGCTGCAGATGCTGCGCGTGATGGTCGGCGAGGAGGCCTTCTGGGCCGCCATGCGGCTGTACACCACCGACAACGCCCACAGCGCGGTGGAGACCAGCGACCTGCGCCAGGCCTTCGAGCAGGTCACCGGCCAGCACCTCCGCTGGTTCTTCGACCAGTGGGTGCATCTGGGCGGGGCGCCCACCCTGTCCGTGAAGCCCAGCTACAGCGAGGACGCCCACGAGCTGACGCTGCGGATCAGCCAGGAGGGGCCTCGCCTGTTCGTGCTGCCGATCGACCTGGAGATCGGCCAGGCCAGCGGCGAGCCCCTGCGCCGTAGGGTCTGGATGGACCAGGAGAGCAGCCTGCTGGTGCTGCCGCTGCCCGAGGCCCCCGGCTACGTCGCGGTGGATCCGGACGCCGGACTCCTGGTCACCGTGGACAACAGCCAGAGCGCCGAGATGTGGCGCGCCCAGGCCAGCGCCTCGACCCCCTACGCCCGCATCCGGGCCGTCCGCGCGCTCGCGGACCAGGTCGGCGAGGACAACACCGAGCTGCTGGCGGGCCTGGCCGGCGAGGGACCGCAGGCCCTCCGTCGCGAGGCCATCTCCGCGCTGTCCGGTCGCGCGGGCTCGGTCGCCGTCCTGCAGCACCTGCTCCTCGAG
>CALGIB010000627.1 GCA_937915955.1 uncultured Pseudomonadota bacterium | reverse complement strand
TCCCCCTCCCAGAGCGCCGAGACGTGCAGCACCGCGGGCAGCGCCAGGCGAGCCAGGGCGACCCAGCGCAGCCAGTCGGCGGCCGTGCGGCCCGCCTCGGTGGAGGGGGCGCCCAGGACCTGGACGGCCAGGACCTCCGCCCCGCTGTCCTGCAGGCCCCGAAGCGCCAGCAGTCGGGCGACGCGCTCGTCCAGGCTCTCGGTGCCCAGGCGCAGCTGCACCACCCAGGGCAGCTCCTCGTCCTGCTCGGCCAGGATGTAGCTGACCTCCTCGCCGGGAAGCACCGCCTCGCGACGCAGGCTGGCGGCGGCGCAGAGATCGGCCTGCATGCCTCGCTCGGCCAGGGCGGTCAGCTCCTCGCGGGTCAGGCCCCGACCCTGGACGGCCCGCTCCAGCACCTCGGCCAGCTCGGCCCGGGGCAGGCTGTCGCGGGCAGGGCCGTAGAGGCGGAAGTCCTGGCTGCCGACCAGGCCCTCCTCGGCGGCGAGGGCCGCGAAGCGACGCAGGCCCATCATCGCCCGGTCGTCCAGCTCGTAGCGGATCTGCTCGAGCACGTAGCTGCGGTCGGGCTCGGGCAGGGCGCCGCGCAGGCCCATGCCCTCGGTCGCCGCGCGGCGCAGGCCCTCGATGGCGGACACGGGCAGGTCGGGCCGACCGGCCCACACGGCGAAGACGAAGGGCAGCCCCGTCCAGTCCCACCAGGCCTGACCCAGGTCCAGGCGCACGCTCAGGCGCTCGGGCAGGTCCCGGGCCGCGTCCCCGATGACCAGGCTGGCGACGACGCCGCCCGCGCGCTCCAGGGCCTGACCGGGCTCGGCGTGCTCGAACTCCACGCGCACGGTCTCCGCCAGGGGGCCGCGCCTCAGCAGCAGCTGGGCCAGGACCACGCTGGTGCGGGAGACCCCGTCCAGCACCACCGTCGTCCACTGCTCGGGCGGGGTCTCAGCCACCAGCAGCACGCTGTGGACCGCGCCCTCGCCGCCGATGCACCACTGGGGGATGACCCGGTAGTCGCCGTCGGTCAGCAGGGCGGCGACGGGGATCAGGCCGACGTCCGCCTGACCTTCGCGCAGCATGCGCGCGACCGCCGAGGGGTGGCCCTCGACCACCTGGTACTCGATACGATCCAGGCGCGTGAGCAGGGGCCAGGCGTTGGTGTAGCCGACGGCCGCGACGACGATGGGGTCCTTGGGCATGGCTCAGGCCTCCGCGACGACGTTGTAGAGGGTGTCCCGCTCGACGGGGATGCGGCCGGCCGCGCGGATGAGCGTGACCAGCTGGCTGCGGGTCAGCTCCTGGGGCGTCTTGGCGCCGGCCATGTGGTAGATGCGCTCCTCGCGCACGGTCCCGTCGATGTCCGAGGCGCCGAAGCTCAGCGAGAGCTGCGCGATCTCCTGGCCCAGCATCACCCAGTAGCTCTTGATGTGCGGGATGTTGTCCAGCATCAGGCGGCTGACAGCGATGGTGCGCAGGGCGTCGTGGCCCGTAGGGGCGGACAGGCGCGCCAGGCGGTTGTTCTCGTTGTGGAACTTCAGGGGGATGAAGGTCTGGAAGGCCGCCCGGCTGGGGTCCTGGGCCTGCAGCGCCAGGCTCTCGTCCTGCAGCTCTCGCAGGCGCACCATGTGGTCCACGCGCTCCTCGAGGCGCTCGATGCTGCCGAAGAGCATCGTGCAGTTCGTGCGCATGCCCAGTCTGTGTGCCGTGCGGTGCACCTCGAGCCAGCCCTGGGTGTCGACCTTGTCGGGGCAGAGCTTCTTGCGGGCCCGCTCGTGGAAGATCTCGGCGCCGCCGCCGGGCATGCTGTCCAGCCCAGCCTGGCGCAGGGCCTGGATGACGCCCTCGTAGTCCATGCCGTACTTGTGGGCGTAGTAGTGGATCTCCACCGCCGTGAAGCCCTTGATGTGCAGGTCCGGGCGGGCCGCCTTGATCGCGCGGAGCAGGTCCGTGTAGTACGAAAAGGGCAGCCCCGGGTGCAGACCGTTGACGATGTGGACCTCGGTGATGAAGGCGTCTCGTAGGGCCTCGATCCGGCCGACCGCCTGCTCCATGGACATCGTGTAGGCCGAGGGCGCGCCCTCCTCGAGGCGGGCGAAGCTGCAGAACACGCAGCTGGCCTCGCACACGTTCGTCGCGTTGATGTGCAGGTTGCGGTTGAACCAGCTGATGTCCCCGTGCTTGCGCTCGCGGACCAGGTTGGCCAGGGCACCCACCGCGGCCAGGTTCGGGGTGTGGAAGAGCTGCACGCCCTCGTCCATGCTCAGGCGCTCACCGGCCACCACCTTGTCGGCGATGAGCGACAGACCCGCGCGCTGGATGCTGGTGCGAGCGACGGACGAGAGCTGAGGCGTCATGGCTTCATCCCCTGCCAGCGCCGGACGAGGTCGTTGTCCACGCCGAGCTGGTCGAGCACGCGGCCCACCACCGTGTCGAGGAGATCCGACACGGTCTGGGGTCCGCTGTAGAAGTTGGGCGAGGCGGGCATCACGAGCGCACCCGCCTCGGTCACCGCCTGCATGTTGCGCAGGTGCACCATGCTGTACGGGGCCTCGCGCAGGCACAGGACCAGCCGACGACGCTCCTTGAGCATCACGTCCGCCGCCCGGCCGACCAGGTCCATGCTGGATCCGTGCGCGATGCGGGACAGGCTGCCCGCCGAGCAGGGCACCACCGCCATGCCGGTGAACCGCGCGCTGCCCGAGGCGAAGGGCGCGGTCATGTCCAGCGCGCCCCAGATCGGCAGGTCGTAGTCGGCCGGATCCGTGCCGACCTCGTGCTGCCAGACCAGGCGGCCCGTCTTGCTGAAGACCACGTGGGTCTCGATGCCCTGCTCGCGCCCGGGGCCGGACAGGAACTCGAGCATGCGCTGGGCGTAGGGGGCGCCCGAGGCGCCCGAGATGGCCAGGACCAGCTTCATGCCGAGGCCCCCGGCTTCTGCACAACGACCAGGCTGGCCACCGGCGGCAGCAGCTCCTGACCCGAGACGATCTCGAAGCCCACCTCGCGGGCGAGGTCCTCGAACTCGGGCCGCCGCAGGTAGGTCTGCATGCTGTCGGCCAGGTAGGCATACGCGGCGCGGTCGCCCGAGATCAGGCCACCGACGGTGGGCAGCACGAGCTTGTTGAACACCGCGTGGAAGGCTCGGGCGTCGCCGCGCACCGGCCGGAAGAACTCCAGCACAGCGAAGCGTCCGCCAGGCCGCAGGACCCGGTACAGCTGGGCCAGGGCGAGCCGGTTGTCGGGCACGTTGCGCAGGCCGAAGCCGCAGAGCCCCGCGTCGAAGCTGGCGTCGTCCAGCTTCAGGTCCTGAGCGTCGCCCTGGACCACGGTCACGGGAGCACCCTCAGGCAGGCGCTGTCGACCGCAGGCCAGCATCTCGGCCGAGAAGTCAAGGGCCGTGACGCAGCGCGCGCCGCCAGCCAGGACCGCCAGCGTGATGTCCATGGTGCCCGCGCAGAGGTCCAGCACCTGGCCTCGGGCGCCCTCGCCCAGCGCGGCGATCGCCCGGCGCCGCCAGAGCGTGTCAACGCCCATGGACAGGACCCGGTTGGCCAGGTCGTAGGTGGGCGCGATGCGGTCGAACATCTGCTGCACGGCCAGCGCGCGCCCAGGGTCGCCAGCGACGGGTCCCTGAGCGGTCATCAGCTGACGCGCTCGACCAGGTAGCGAGCCAGCGACGCCAGGGCCTCGCGGTGGGGGCTGGGCGGCAGCACCGAGAGCTCCTCGATGCCCTCCTCGACCAGCCCGCGGGCGTAGTCCGCGCTGCGCTCCAGCGCGCCCGTGCCGCGGACCAGGGCCAACAACTCGGGCAGCTCCTCGTCCGTGGGGGGCCCGGCGTCCAGGCGCTCCCTCAGCTCGGGCAGCTCCTTCATCGCGATCAGCAGCGGCAGGGTCAGCTTGCGGTCCTTGAGATCCGCGCCCAGGGCCTTGCCCGTCACGGCCTCGACCCCGCCATAGTCCAGGATGTCGTCGGTGACCTGAAAGGCCACGCCGACGGCGCGCCCGAAGCGCTCCATGCGACCCACCAGCGCCTCGTCGTCCAGGATCAGCGCGCCGGCCGAGGCACACCAGGCGATCAGGGCGGCCGACTTGCGATCGATGACCTCGAGGTACTCGTCCATCGTCGTGCCCAGGTCGCCCGCGCGCTGGAGCTGCAGGACCTCGCCCTCGGCCATGTCCTTGACCGCCTCGGCCAGGCGGCTCACGCAGGCGTGGCCCCCGTGCTCGCTGGCGATCAGCACGCCCTGGGCCAGGCAGTAGTCGCCTGTCAGGATCACCAGGGCGTTGCCGTAGACGTGCTGGGCGGCGTCACGCCCGCGCCGGGTCGAGGCGTCGTCGACCACGTCGTCGTGCAGCAACGAGCCCAGGTGGATGACCTCGCCCACGCACATCAGGCGGGACAGGTCGCCGCCCACACCGACGGCCCGAGCCCCAAGCGCAGTCAGCAAGGGCCGGACCCGCTTGCCGCCCGCCGCGGCCAGGTAGTGGGCCACGCCCCGCACGTCGTCCAGCCGCGATCCGAGCAGCTCCGTGAGCTGCCCTTCGGCCCGGGCCATGTCCTGGGCCACCAGCGAGAAGGCCTGGGTGGGAGGCCGCACGCGGCTCCGCTCGGTCCCCGCCGAGACCCCACCGGGCTCGTAGCGACGAGGACTGGTCCCAGCAAGCGAGGAGATCCTCTGCATCGTTCCTCCGTGGCCGCCGGCATCGCCGGAGAGGTCGCACGCAGACTTATCCAAGATTTTCAGAACATTCAACGGCCATTGAAATTATAGTCCGTCCATGACCGCCGCCGAGCCCCAGCGCGAGCACGCCCAGCGCAGCCACGAGCGCGCCGTCGGCCTGGTGGCCGAGGCCATCGGCGACCTGATGGAGTTCTGGAGCTTCAAGCCCAGCATGGGTCGGGTCTGGGCCGTGCTCTATCTGTCCCAGGAGCCGCTCTCGGCCGAGGACATCTGCGAGCGCACCGGCCTGTCCAGCGGCTCGGTCAGCATGACGCTCAACGAGCTGCGCCTCTGGGGCGTGGTCGGGCGGAGCCGGGCCGAGCCGCCCCGGGGCAGCCGCCGTCGACGCTTGTACGAGGCCGAGACCGACATCCTGGCCATGGTCACGCGCGTGTTCCGCGAGCGCGAGCTCAAGCAGGTCCGCCGCGTCGTGGACAACCTGGAAGAGGCCGCCCGCCTGATGGACGAGGAGGGCGCCAGCTCGGACCCCCAGGCCATGCTGCGCAGCCGCTTCATCCTGACCCGGGTGCTGAAGCTGCTCGAGCTGGCGCGCAAAGGCGAGTCCATCCTGGAGCACTTCGCCAGCGCCGGCGAGCTGGACCTCAAGCCGATCCGGAACTGGCTGGGCCCCCGAGCGGGGCCGCGCCGGTAGCGTCACGGGGGCGCAAGCAATACGATTCCCCCGTCATTCCTACACCGAGTACGACGCGATGATCTCCCTGCTGCTCTCGCTGGCCTGCACCGACCCCGTTCAGCTCTCCGTCGACGTCGTCGACGCCTTCGGCCAGCCCCTCGCCGAGGCCCAGGTCAAGGCCGAGGGCACCACCGAGCCGGTGCTCACCGACGCCGCCGGCCACGTCGAGCTGCCCGTCGTGGCGGACACGACGGTGAACCTGATGGTGGGCAAGGAAGGCTACATCCACGAGTACCAGTCCCAGGTGGTCCCGGTCGAGGGGCAGCCCGACCCCGCCAAGTTCGTGCTCTTCCCCGAGCCCGGCAGCCCGGGCTTCTTCGCGGTCGGGCCCGAGGCCTACCTGCACCTCCAGGCCGCCCCGATCAAGACGATCGCGACGGAGATGAGCACCTGGCATGGCCTGGAGAACATCCCCACGGTGAACCTCAAGCAGGACGGCGACCGCCCCCTGCGGCTGATGTTCAACAGCACTCTGCGCGTCCAGGAGCTCAAGCGCCAGGAGCTCAAGCTGTCCAGGCTGGAGTTCAAGGAGACCGCCAAGGTCACCGGCGTGTTCGGCGAGTCCGACGTCGACCTGAAGCTCTGGGTCGCAGACAGCGACATCGCCTACGAGCTGAAGGGCACGCAGTCCCAAGACGACTACCTGCTGCTCGTCTCCAGCAAGCTCGAGCCCGGCATCTACGCGTTCCACGCCCAGTCGATCCTGCACTCGACCGAGGCCGAGGCCCTGGCCAAGCTGCCCAAGGAGATGCAGGTCGCCTACCCCTTCGAGGTCAAGTAGCCGCCCTCAGAACAGCGCTACGACCTCGGCCACGAAGCCCTGGAGGTCGCCCTGCTCGCAGCCCGAGCCACCGGTGACGCCGATGGGGGCGTAGAGGCCGCCCGTCACCTCGCTCACCTCGCGCAGGCGCTGGCTGCCCCAGGTGGTCGCGCCGCCTGAGTTGCACTCCAGCGTGCCCGCGGACGGGTCGTAGTTCGGCCCCAGGACCGCGAAGGTCAGATCCAGGCCCAGGTCCTCGTAGAGGCTCAGGTACACGGCGGGGTCGTCCTCGCCTTGAGCCAGGCGCCGGCTGCCGTCGCCCTCGTCGCTGACCACGACGACCAGGTTGTTCTGACCGGCGACGAGCACACCCGAGCCGGCCTCGGAGCCGTCCAGCGGGCTCTGCTCCAGGCAGGCCTCGGGCATGGGCTCGACGCTGCGGCAGGCCCCCAGGAGCGCCGCCTCGAGGTGCTCCTCGTCGCCGCTGCCGCAGCTCCCTTCCCAGGCCTCGAAGCCGCAGGCGCAGTCGAGGAGCTGCAGCGTGACCTGCTCCCAGGGGTCGCCGCAGGTGTAGGCCGGCTCGCTGGGGACCGACGAGGACTGCCAGCAGGTGGCCTCGCAGAGCAGCTGCCGCTGGAACTCCTCGGCGTCGGTGGTCGGGTCACCGACGAGCGCCCCCGCCAGCCCTGGAGGCGAGTTGCCGGGGTCCTCGACCGAGGTCGTCGTGATGCCCACGGTGACGCCCTCGACCATGAGCTGGTCCGCGAGCGCGGCCAGGCCGCCGGCCTCGTCCGCCATCGAGCTGGAGTTGTCCATCACGAGCAGCAGGCGAGCAGGAGGCGCCTCCTGCTCCTCGGAGTCCAGCGCCGAGTCCTCCTGGCCCGAGCCAGTGCAGGCGAGCGCCAGCCCCGCGAACGTGAACACCGTCAGACCCCGAAGTGCGCGCATCTCAGCCCCTTTCGCCCAGCGGCCCGACGCTCACGAAGCGGCGCTCGGGCAGCAGCAGCGCTGTGAGTCTACCGCGAACGCCGAAGGTGCCGGCGCCCGTGTCCACGCCCACGCAGTGGCCGGCGTCGAGGGGCTCCTCCATCGGCACGTGGCCCATGATGACGGGGTGCTCAGCGGGCAGCGAGTCGCCCGGCCAGCACTTCGCCCAGCACATCTGGTCGGGCTGCATCTTCAGCAGCCAGGGCACCAGCCCGGCGGGCGAGCTCACCCCCGTGAAGTCGAACTGGGGAGGCAGCCCGGCGTGCAGCACCCACCAGGTCTGGCCGCCGACCTCGAGCAGCAGGGCCAGCGGCAGCGCGGCCAGCCAGAGCCGCTGGTCCTGGGGGACCCGCCGCCAGCTGCGCTCGATGTCCCCGGTCGAGCCGTCCGGGTCGACGCCGTAGCTCTGCAGGGTGGCCTTGCCGCCCATGCCCGGGTGCAGCGCGAAGCGATCGAAGCCGGCCCCCGAGGCCCAGCGGATCAGCCACTCCTCGTGGTTGCCGCGCACGCCCACAGCGCCCGCGTCCATCAGGCGCTGGACCACGCCCTTGCTCTCCGGACCCCGGTCGCAGAGGTCGCCGCAGTGCACGATCTGCCGCTGGCCCAGTCGGCCCAGCAGCTCTTCGAGCAGGTCCAGGCGGCCGTGTACGTCACCGATGACGGCGGCGCGCCCCGCGATGGACAGGCGACGGATCACCCCGGGGGCGTATCCGCCTCACCCTCGGGCCGGGGCCAGATCCGGAACAGCGGCCGCTGGAAGCGCAGCGGCCCGACCAAGCGCCAGCCCACCAGCAGCAGCGTGAGGTAGACGACGCAGATGCCCACGGCCAGCAGGATCGAGCCGTAGTAGTCCTCGGCGAAGCCCGCGATGGGGATGGGCAGCACGACCAGCAGCAGCGGGATGCTCAGCACCAGCGCGCCCGCCGAGCCCAGCACGACGTTGGCCGGCACCGGCCCCTCCATGTCGGGGTCCAGGATGCGCAGCAGCGCCAGGCCCGTGGGCAGCGTCCCGGTGGCGGCGCCGAACATGACGACAGCGTGCTCGAAGGGGGCCGAGGGGAAGGCCCGGCGAGCCAGCCAGAGGCAGGCCAGCAGAGTCGCGGTGCCGCCCACGGTGGTCAGCACCAGGATGGGCACGAGGTTGGCCCGGAACACCGTCAGGCTGACCGCCGCCAGGGCGCCGCAGGTGATGACGTCCACCGTGCTGCCCGAGATCCGGCCCAGGGTCCGGTCGTCCAGCATGTGGTCCGGCCTCACCCTGTCAGCCACCCGACGCAGGCCCAGGGCCAGGAAGGTGCCGATGATGAAGTGGAAGCCCCAGATCATCGGGCGAACGCCGGGTTTGTCCACGAGCAGCGCGTCCAGGCCCAGGAGCACCCCGTAGGTGGCCAGGTAGACCAGGCCGATCCAGGCCGCCTGGGTGGTCAGCAGCTCGAGCCCACCCTTTCCCGGCACCTTGCTGGGCCGGGCCGCGGCCTGCTGCGTCACCGCCTCAGGGGCCCGCCCCGGGTCGCTCGCCCAGCCCAGCTTTCGCCCCAGCCACACCAGCGGCACCCCGATGAAGACCGCCCACGCGAAGCCCATGGCCGCCACGATGAGGCCCACGTCGCCGCCGTCCACGAAGCCCGAGGCCTCCCAGGACTTGCCCAGCGACAGCGCCTGACCGGGTCCCTGG
>CALGIB010000626.1 GCA_937915955.1 uncultured Pseudomonadota bacterium | reverse complement strand
GGCGCCCCGAGCACTTCCAGGTCGACGAGCTGATCAGCTACCCCTTCGCCATCCAGCGGGTGCACCGGGTGGAGCTGCTCCGCCCCCAGCACTTCTCGGTGGCGGACAGCCTTATCGGTCGCCCCTTCCCTCGCGCGCGCCCGCTGGGCCTGCGGGTGGTGGTGGACATGGACATGGGCCGCGGCGAGACCCTGGTCGACTACCGCGAGCGCTATGGCCGGGACCTGCCGAAGCCCGGGACCCCCGTCGGCGACGCGCTGGCCTGGGGGCCGGCGGCCTGGGAGGGGTAGAGTCTGTCCATGCCTCTCGCCCTGGTCTGGTTGCTGGCTTGCGGAGCCCCCGAGCGCGCCTCGGAGCCCGAGGTGGACAAGTCCGCCATGCGCTCGGCGCTGACCCAGCTCCAGGAGGGCGGCGCGCCCGCCAACGTGCCCCCCGCCGGTGAGCCGCCGGATGTGCCCCAGGCCGTCGCCGACCGCCGCGCGCCGCCCAGCAGCAGCAGCGACGAGGGCCACCAGGACCCCGCCGAGTGCAAGGCCGCCAAGGCCCGGCGCGAGCGCCAGGAGCAGGCCATCCTCCAGCAGCGGGGCCGCTCCGTCACCCTGGCCGAGGACCGGATCAACAACGCCCGGGTGGCCATGGCCGGCTGCGTCCAGAGCGCCGAGTGCTCCGTGGACGCCAAGCAGATCACCGAGCTGATGGAGCGCGAGGCCTCGGCCAACAGCGCCTACGCCCACGCGGTCGAGGAGGTCGGCAAGCTCGAGGCGGCGCTCTTCGAGATCGACCAGGACATCGCCAAGGCCTGCGGTCTACCCGGTCGCTGACTCGCTCGCGCCAGCGGTCGCCCTCCAGAGCATCAGCATGCCCACAGGAGAGCCCGCGCCTGCGCCATACTGCGCCCGTGCCGACCCTCCTCCTCCTCGCCTGCAGCGGTGGTGCGCCCGACGCGCCGGTCACCCACTTCGACCCGCCCAGCGGGACCTCGATCCAGGACGAGCCGGCGCTGGTGAGCGTCGTGGGCCTGGACGAGGAGCCGCTGATCTGCTTCTCGGCCCTGGGCGAGGAGATCGACTGGGCCGACTGCCCCGGGGTGCTGACCAGCACCCGGGACATCGAGCTGACCTGCGGCTTCAACGTCGTGAACATCGCCTGGGCCGGGGCGGCCAGACCGAGCAGGCCAACTACCTGGTGGAGCATCCGGGCTGCGAGGACGAGGTCGGCTGGGTCGCGCTCTGGTCCAACGACGAGCTGGTGCGCGCCTTCGTCGCGATGAAGGACGAGCTCCAGTGCCAGATGAACGGCTGCGAGAACCCCTCGGGCACGGGCAGCTGGGACACCAGCTGTGAGTCCGGGCGGGTCGACTGGGACGTGAGCCTCTCGGGCGTGCGCGCCATCTCGAAGTTCACCTACAGCGACTGCACACAGACCACCACGCTGTCCGTGCACGACTACGTCAGCGACCCCTGGGTCCAGGACGAGACCGCCACCGTCGAGCTGGACATCACCCTGACCTTGAGCGGCTCGGTCACCCAGGACACGGACTTCTCGGGCACGGGCTCCGAGAGCGGATCCGTCACGATCTCCGGGGACTACTCCGGCACGGTCGAGTCCCAGATCGTCATCACGGACAAGCAGCGCAGCGGCGGCGGCTTCGCCGGTGGCTGCACCGAGGACCCGCTGTCCGACGAGGTCTGCGCGCCCGGCGGCGCCATGATCCTGTACGACTTCCCGGACTGGACCTGCCATGGGGAGATCTGCCCCGAGCCCGGGGACGTGCCCCCTGAGACGGACGGCGACGGCGACGGCGTCGACGACGAGGTCGACAACTGCCCCCAGGACGTGAACCCGCTGCAGGAGGACATCGACGGCGACGGCGTGGGCGACGCCTGCGACGACGACCCCGGCTTCCACGTGCTCCAGTTCAAGACCGGCGAGCGCTGCCTGGCGGCCAGCGGCGGCTCGGTCAGCACCACCACGGACTGTGGCGCGGACGATCAGCGCTGGATCGTGTTCGATGACGGCGACGCGCGGGGCTTCTCGCACATCGACTCGGGCCAGTGTCTGAGCCAGTCCGGAGGCGGAATCGGCCCCTGGACCGTCATCACCGAAGGCTGTGATGGCTCCGACCAGCAGCGCTGGGACCTGGAGCTCTACGACCAAGGCGGGTACGACGAGGCCTGGCCTACGCGCCTGCACAACGTGGCCGACGACTTCTGCATCTACACGGACGGCACGGGCTGGGTCTACGGCACCATCGCCAACTGTGGGCTGGCGGGCACGGACGCCAACCGCAAGGTCGGCGTCTACGCGGTCGGCGACTTCGAGACCGAGCCGCTGCAGCCCTGAGGGCGCCGATCAGTCGCGCAGCACCGGGAAGGTCAGGCAGCGAGGCCCGCCCCGTCCTCGGACCAGCTCGCTGCCAGTGATGCCGACGGCGAAGTGCCGGCCGCTGGCGACCAGGGCGTCGAAGTCGCCCCCGAACTCGCGCGCCAGCAGGTCCAGCCAGTCCTCGGCCGCCAGCACCTCGAAGCCGGCCTCGCCCAGGGCGGCGTTGGTGTGGATGTTCCGGGCGTAGCCGACGACCACTCCCGGCGCGAGGCAGACGAAGTTGGCCCCGTCGGTCCACTGCTCGCGGCGGGCGTGCAGCATGTCCCCGCCTCCGCAGAGCACCACCTCCATGGGGTGGCCCTCGGCCTCGAGCGCCTGGACCAGGTGGCCGTGCACGTCGTCGACCACCAGCCCGCCGGGGCTGGCGCGCAGGCGCAGCACCGAGCACTCCTCGGGCTGACCGCTCTGCAGGATGGGCCCATAGACCACGCAGCGGTCGTGGTCCAGCAGCGTGAAGACCGTGTCCAGGTGCATGCTGCTGCGCTGCTTGGGCATCTCGGCCACCAGGACGCGCGTGAAGCCCTGCTCGGAGCAGAGCTCCTGGGCCAGGCGCACGATCATCGACCAGGTCGTGCGCTCGCTGGCCCCGATGACCGCCAGGGTGGGGCTGACCACCAGCACGTCTCCGCCCTCGATGGTGGCCGGGTAGCTGCCCCCGCGGTCGCGCACCTTGCGGGACTGGGTCGAGACCGTCGCCTCGCTGAACCAGGGGTGGTTGTCCACGATCGTCCAGGTCAGCAGCGACTCCCGGCGTCGCGCCCGCTTGCTCGCGTTGCTCACGATCAGCAGGTCGCCGACCATGGCGGCCAGGTCCCGGGTGAAGAGCAGGTTGGGCAGCGGGTTCATCGCGGCGCGCCCGTTCACGAGCCCCGTGGTCAGAGCCAGCTCCAGCGCCTCGGGGTCCATCGCCCGCAGCTCGGCCACGGTGGTGGCCACCAGACCCTCGAGCTCGGCCACGCGCACGATCAGCCCTTCGCGGGCCGCCTCGCCGCTCAGGGCCTCGACCAGGAGGCGGTCCAGGTAGCGCACCTCGGCCGCGGCGCTCAGCACGCGCGCCAGCTGGTCGTGCTCGGCTTGCGCCGTCGGGACGTGGACCAGGTCGTCGAAGAGCAGGTAGTCGGGGCTGTCGGGCTCGAGGTGAGCGGGTCGCATGGCGGCGTGCGCTGGACCGGGGCGCTGGACCACGACCTTGCGCAGTCGTCCTACCTCGCTGGAGACGTGGGGCATGGACCGACGCTAACCCGGTATCCTGGGGTCCATGTATGCCCACGCCGCCTGGCTCCACGACCTGACCCCCGGCGCCGAGTCCTGCGCTGGGCCCCTGGCCCTGCTCTGCCGCCTGGGCGAGGCTCAGCTCGACGTGGTCCACGCCTGCTCCCACGACGGCGACCATGGGCGGCTCGAGGCCATCGCCGAGCGCATGCGGCAGGCCGGCGTCAACGCGCGCGCCGGCCTGACCAGCGACCCCCCCGAGGCCTGGGCGCAGACCTTCACCTGGCCGAACGGGCTGCTGGCCATGGGTCGCGGTCACACCACCGCGGCGGTCCTGCGGGAGCACGGCTGCCCTGTCCTGGTCGGTGCGCCGGATCACCAATTCCAGGGCATCTCCTCGGTGCTGGTGCCCATCGATCCCTCGGTCCGGGTCGGCGTCATCCCCCAGGCGCTCGAGCTCGGAGTGGCCACCGGCGCGCACCTCACGTTCTTGCACGTGCACGACGTGAACGAGACCTGCGACCCCGACGAGACCATCGCCAGCATGCGCGAGGCCGTGCGCCGGGTCGTGCAGCCCCACATGCAGGGTCGGCTCAAAGTGGGCTTCGAGGTCGGCCTCGGCGAGGGCGCGGGTCCGGCCATCAACGACGCCGCCCGCGCGCATGACCTGGTGCTGGTCGGCGCCCGCGGTCACAAGGGCCTCAAGCGCCTGGTCCTGGGAAGCGTGGCCGAGCACGTCTCCCGCGCCGCGCCCGTGCCGGTCCTGGTGGTCCGACCCCGGTGAAGAAGGCGCTGCTGGGGCTGGTCGTCCTCCTCGTCGTGGCGCTGGTGGGCCTGGTCGAGGGCGCCTGGTTCGTCGTGAAGATGGAGTGCGAGCAGCGAGGCGCCACCTGGACGGGATCGAGCTGGTCCCCGCTGTCGCGCTCGCTGCAGGGCTTCTCCTACGGGCCCTTCACCGACGCCGAGCTCAGCTGGTCCCCGCTGGAGTTCACCACCGCTCGGCTCTCGGGCGCCCAGGTCGAGCTGCTGAACCGTCCCGAGAGCGGCGGGGCGGGCGAGGGCGGATCGGCGGGGGGTGGTCCGCCTCGGCTGATCGTCCAGGACCTGCAGGTCACCGCCGCCGGCGAGCCCCTGGTCAGCCTCAGCGGCGAGCTGGTCGAGGGCCAGGGCGAGCTCTCAGGCGAGGGCGCCACGCTGACCCTGCCCGGCCGCGCGGGGGCTCGGGCCGAGCTGATCCTGAGCGGCCTCGAGGTCCCCCACGAGGCGATCTCGGGCACCGTGGAGCTCTCGCTGATCCTGGCGGATCCACCCCGCGCCGAGCTGTCCGCGCCCGGGCTGAGCCTGAAGCACGAGCTGCTGTCCAAGCGCGCGATGCGCCTGCCGCCGCTGACGGCCTCGCTCGAGCTGGACGGCCAGCGGGCCTCGGGCCCCGTCCAGCTGGGCGAGATCAGCGGCACCCTGAGCCTGGATCTCGAGCAGGACCGCCTGGCGCTGAGCCTGCCCGATCAGCCCGCCGAGCACGTGATCCGTGTGTTCGAGGACATCGTGCCGGAGCTCAAGTGGGCCCACGTGGACGGCACGCTCGGGGCCGAGGCCAGCTACGGCTGGGCCGACGGCAGCTGGACGCTCGAGCCCCGCATGCGGGACCTGCGGGTCGACGGGGCGGTGCGCAACCTGGGCGAGCTGCGCAGCGGGCGCTTCACCTACCGGGCCTGGGACGCCGACGGCGAGGAGGTCTTCCGCGACTCCGGCGAGGGCAGCGAGGGCTGGGTACCCTGGCACGAGATCAGCCCCCACCTCTTCGCCGCCGTTGTCGCGGCCGAGGACTCGGCCTTCCACAGCCACGCCGGCTACTCCGAGGCCTCGATCCTGGCCGCCATCCAGGCCAACCAGGAGGCGGACGGTGTGGTGCGAGGGGGCAGCACGATCAGCCAGCAGCTGGCCAAGAACCTGTTCCTCGACGGCGAGCGCACCCTCGAGCGCAAGCTCCGTGAGCTGCTGCTGGCCGTCGAGCTGGACCGGGCGCTGGGCAAGCGCCGCGTGCTCGAGCTCTACGTCAACGTCGTCGAGTGGGGACCAGGCTTCTGGGGCGTCCAAGCCGCCAGCGAGACCTACTTCCTGCGCCAGCCGAAGACGCTGCCGCCCAACGAGGCGGCCTTCCTGGCCGCCTCGCTCCCCGACCCCAAGGGCACCTACACGCGCTGGTACCTGCGCGGGCGGGCCAGCTCGGTGCGCATCGACTGGATCCTCGAGAACATGGCGAACGGCGGTCACCTCAGCGCGAGCGAGGCGCGCGCCCAGGCCAACAGCCCGCTGCGCTTCGTCCCCCCGCCGAAGTGAGGGTCCGCCCCTGGCTGCTTCAGGTGGCCGCGCTGTGCTGGATGCTCGGCCTGGCGCTGATCGTGCTCCGCGGCTTCGCGCCGGACGCCGCGCTGGGAGCCGGCACGGACCTGTGGGGCACGCTCTGGTTCTTCGAGTGGACCGCCCACGCGCTGACCGCGGTCGAGCACCCCTTCCACAGCTCCTGGGGCTACTGGCCGGTGGGCGAGGACCTGTTCACCGAGGCCGGCGGCAACCAGCTCGACGGGGTGCTCGCCGCTCCGCTGGTGTGGCTGCTGGGCAGCCCCAGCTGGACCTGGGCCTGGGGGCTGCTGCTGCTGCTCGCCAACGGGGCCTCGGCCCACTGGCTCGCGCGCTCGCTGGGGGCCTCGCGGGTGGCCTCGTTGGCGGCGGCGAGCCTGTTCGTGCTGCACCCTTACGTGCAGACCGAGCTGGCGATGGGGCGCCCGACCCAGGCGCTGCTCTTCTTCACGCCGCTGGCCCTGGGGCTGCTGCTTCGGTCCCGCACGGACGCGCGCTGGCGCTGGCCGGCGCTGGCGGGCGTCTGCTTCGCGGCCCAGGCCTGGACCTGGTGGTTCATGGGCCACTTCAGCCTGCTGGTGCTGGGCCCGCTGGTGCTGGCGCTGGCCGCCCGGGAGCGCTCCTGGTGGCCCCGGCTGGGCCTGGCCGCGGGCGCCGCGCTGCTGCTGGTCTTGCCGGGCGTACTTCCGATGCTGCTGCGCGCCTCGGCGGGCGAGGTCCCGGGCTTCGAGGGGGATCGCAGCGGCTTCTTCGACGATCTGGCCAGCCTGGAGACGATGGGCTGGTGGGTCCTGGCTCCCT
Organism: uncultured Pseudomonadota bacterium; assembly: GCA_937915955.1. Taxonomy (GTDB): domain Bacteria; phylum Myxococcota_A; class UBA796; order UBA796; family CAJQPC01; genus JAAESX01. The sequence goes on along the minus strand of CALGIB010000626.1, from coordinate 121 downwards.
CGCAGGGGCCCGTGGCTGTGCCCGTCTGGCTGGTCGGGGCGCTGGTGGCGGCCGCCGCCCTGGTCCGTGAGCGCCTGGCCTGGGGCCTGGCGCTGGCCCTCGGGCTGCTGCTCGCGGCGGG
>CALGIB010000625.1 GCA_937915955.1 uncultured Pseudomonadota bacterium | reverse complement strand
CGGCAGCTCTACCACCTCAGCGACAGCGTGGACGACGCCTTCGCCTTCCTGACGCGTGAGCTGGCCAAGGTCTACGGGGCCAAGTAAGGGGCTCCCCTTCGACAGAGGTCCTGCTGTGTCCCGATTCGGTATCCGCAAGAAGCTGAAGTCCATGCTCGGCATGGGTGGCGGCAGCGACATCGTGCTGCACTCGCTCACCTTCGTGCTGCCTGACGGCTCGGAGCGGAGGGTCGAGGTCGAGGAGCACTACTCCCTGTTGATGGCCGCCGACACCAACGGCATCACCATCAGCACGGGGCGCCGCGCGGGCGGCACCTGCCCGGACGGGGGCTGCGCCAGCTGCCGGCTCGAGGTCCTGGACCAGACGGGCCTGAGCCCCATGAAGGTGGGCGAGGTCACCTCGCTGGACAACGCCATCGCGGGCCTTCCCCACGAAGGTCGCGACCGCAAGCCCACCGCGCCCAAGACGCCCAACACGCGCCTGGGCTGCCACACCAAGGTCATCGGCGACGGCGGTCGGGTGCAGATCCCGGCCCTCTTCGACCCGGACCAGATCGCCGGCTCGGACGAATAGCGGCTTGGGGATTCGGGACCGACTGGGTCGCCTCCTCCGAGGCCCTGACAGCGGCCCGCCGGCGGTGCGCCACAGCCTGGATGTGCTCGGGCCGGACGGCGTCCAGCGACGCGTGGTGCTGCTCGAGGGCGAGAAGCTCTCGCAGATCACGGGTCGGTCCTGCGAGGATCGGCGGTGTGGGTACTGCGTCTTCGAGGTGCTCGAGGGCAGCCCGGTCAGCGCGCTGAAGCCCGACGAGCGGCTCGCGCTGGAGCGTGACGAGAGCGGCCTCTGCCGTCCGGGACGACGCCTGGCCTGCCACGCCTCGGTTGCTGGACCGGGGCGCGTCCGCGTGCCCTTCGCGTGGTCCCTCGCCGAGGTCCACGAGTGAGGCCTCGCTGAGCCTCAGCGCAGGAACACCAGCACGTAGACCAGGGCCAGCGCCACCTGGGCGATGGCGAAGGGCAGGGCCTTGCGCACGAAGTCCAGGAAGCTGAGCTTCAGGCCGTGCTTGTGGATGATGGCGACGGCCACCACCGTGCTGGCCGAGCCGATCGGCGTGAAGTTGCCGCCCAGGTTGGTGCCGAAGATGGTGCACCACCAGAGGTGGCTGTCGGTAGGGACCTGCTGGGCGTCCAGGATCTTGCCCATGACGGCGGCCAGGGGCACGTTGTCCGTCACGCTGCTGGCCAGCGCCGAGGACAGCAGCAGGCCCGCGCCGCCCAGCACGTCCCCCATGGCGAGCAGCTCGCCGATGCCCTGGCCTAGCAGGTCCAGGACCATGGCGTGCTCCATCACGTTGATCACCACGAACAGGAACATGAAGAAGAACAGCAGGTCCCAGTCCATGGCCGCGTAGTTCTTGTCGACCTGGTCCTTGTACTTGAGCGTCGCGAAGATCGCGAAGGCCATCGCCACGAAGCCCATTCCGAGCTGCGAGACCCCGGGCAGCACGCTGGTGGTCGCGATGGTCAGGATGAAGGCCGCCAGCAGACCCCAGCTGAGCGCGAAGAAGCCCGGCGAGTCGATGCCGTCGCTGCTGTCGAAGCTCCGCACCTGGCGCTCGGCGGCAAGGCGCTCGGCCTGGTCGGTGAGCGGCCGGATGCCGAAGAGCCAGGCCGCCATCACCACGGTCATGGCGGTCGCGACCACCGCGTAGGGCCCCGCCCGCAGGAAGAAGTCCACGAACGGGATGCCCGCGGCGTTGCCCAGGATGATGTTCGGCACCGAGCTGATCAGCGTGAGCAGGCCGCCGATGTTGGTGAGCAGGCCCTCGGTCAGGAGGAAGGCCAGCAGCAGGTCCTTGCGGTCCAGCTTGCCCAGGCTCACCGCGCTCAGGCTGCCCACGATGATCATCGCGGTGACGTTGTTCAGCACCGCGCTGAACACGACCGTCAGCACGGCGTAGAAGACGAGCAGCCGCAGCGGGTCGCCCTTGCTCAGGCGGGTCAGCTCGATGGCGGTCCAGCTGAAGATGCCCGACCGGCTGACCACGTCGATGAACAGGCTGCTGCCCAGGATGATGGCGACGACCTGCCAGTCGATGGCCGGGATGTAGACAGGCATCTCCCAGGCCTGGCCGTTGGGCAGGATGACCTCGCCGAAGGGCAGGATGCCGAAGGCGGTGCCCATGCCCAGCGCGATCACGGCGAACACGCCGGTGATCACCGACTTCTTGGCGTGCAGCTTCTCTTCCAGCGCCAGGGCCAGGACCATCGCGCCCAGCAGCGCCGCGAACAGCAGAGTGGTGGTCAGCGGGAGCTCGTGCGGCATCTCGACCCCCTCAGAGCAGCAGCAGGGGGAGGTCGCGCAGCTCCACGGCCAGCGCGTGCGAGAGCGCCTCCATGGCTCGCTGGCGCGGGTCCTTGGTGTTGCAGATCAGCAGGCCGACGCCGTGCTCCTCGGCCAGCTTCCGGTACTCGGCGATGGGCTCGCCCAGGCGCACCACCGGCACCACCCGCTCGTGGATCCCTCTCGAGGCCAGCTCCACAGCGACGGCGCGGATGTAGTCGCTCGGCCGCTCCAGGAGCTTCTCCTCGAGCTGCTCGCGGGTGCGCTCGGTGGGGACGCCCTGCATGCGCCCGATGGCCTCGAGGATGTGGTCCAGCAGAGGCTGCTCCTCGATGTGGGCCAGCACGACCCGGCCGCTGTCCGGGGTCAGGTGGACCGCCCAGCTGACCAGGCGGTGGTCGCCGGTGAGGTGGTCGGTGACGACCATCACGGCCTGCACGGGCCGCAGGTCCTCGAGCCGCTCGGGCAGCAGCAGGACGGGCGTCTCGATGGCCTGGGTCAGGGTGTCGACGACCGAACCCAGGCTGTGGTGCAGGCTGGGGTCGTCGCGCAGCAGGCGGTGGGTCAGGACCAGCTCGGGCGAGATGTCCCGGATGCGCTCGAGCAGCGTGGCCACGTCCGGCCAGTCCGAGGCGCCCAGGGTGACCAGCGCGAGGTGGTCGGTGGCCACGTCGAGCTGCCGGAAGAAGGCCTCGACCGCCTCCAGCAGCGCGCTCGGATCCTCGAGATCGGAGACGAGCACGACGCGGTTGAGGCGCACCTCCTGGTACTCGAACACCGGCTTGGCGGCGCTACGGAACAGGCTCTCGAAGTCGTCGATCTTCATGGCGTGGGGGCCTCGGTGGGGGCCTCCGGGGGCTCCTCGGGCGGAGCGGTGTCTTCGACCGTGACCCGCTTGGGCTTGGGGAGGTGCGAGTAGACCGAGACGTCCTGGATGACCTTGCTGCGGGCGTGGCCGCCGATCACGGCGATCCTGCCGTCGCTCAGCGGCACGGTGACGCCCTCGTAGCGGGCCTGGACCTGGCGGTTGCCCAGCTCCCAGGTGCCGTCGAGCCCGAGCAGCTCGACCTCGCGCACGGGCAGCGCGTCCGGGCTGCCGTGGACCGGCCGGCCGCCGAACACGGCGATGCGACCGTCGGGCAGCAGGCCACCGGCGAGGTCCTCTCGCGCGCTCCAGAGAGGAGCCAGGTCCTCCCAGGCGCCGCCGGGTCGGGCCAGCGCCCGGACCAGGTTGGTCGTGGCCTCGTCCGAGCCGCCGATCACCAGGAGTCGGCCCTGGCGGTCGACCAGGCTCAGGTGCTGGGCGACGGGCGGGTCCAGGGGCTCGAGCGCCGACCAGGCGCCGTCCTGCCAGAGCTCCACG